>CAIMCI010000051.1 GCA_903839465.1 uncultured Pseudomonadota bacterium | reverse complement strand
AGGCAAGCAGCAGCGCGACCGAGACCCAGGCCGGCGCGCCGAGCGGATCGCCGAGCGTGACGGCGCGCATCAGCGAACAGGCGTGGGCGAGCGGCAGGAACCACGCCACCGCCTGCAGGACCTTCGGCAGCTGAGCCAGCGGGTAGAAGACGCCCGACAGGAACATCAGCGGCGTGATCACGAGCGTGAAGTAGTAGACGAAGAAGTCGTACGACTTCGCCAGCGTCGTCATCACGAGCGCAACGCCGGCGAATGCCAGGCCGATCAGGAGCGCGATCGGCAGCGCGGCCAGCGGCAGCCAGCCATGGACGATGCGAAGGCCGTACATCACGAGGAGGATCGCCGTACCCGACAGCAGGGCCTTCGCGGCGGCCCAGACCCACTCCCCGACGACGATGTCCGCGGCCGTCATCGGCGCGTACAGGAGACCCTCCCAGGTGCGCTGCATCTTCAGGCGCGAGAACGCCGAATACAGCCCCTCGAACGTCGCGCTCTGCATCGTGCTGTAGCAGACCATGCCGGCGGCCAGGAAGTTGATGTACGGCCGGCCGTTGACGGTGCCGATCATCATCCCGAATCCGTAGCCGAGTCCCAGCAGGTAGATCAGCGGATCGGCGAGGTTGCCGAGCAGCGAGGCGACCATGAGCTTGCGCCAGACCAGGAAATTCCGTTGCACGAGGTAGCGAAAGCGCAGGCTCATGGTTCAGTCCCGGATGTCGCGGCCGGTCAGCTTGATGAACACGTCCTCGAGGTTCGCGGCCCGGCGCAGCACGCGCAGCGCCGGCGCCTCGCGCAGCCGGGCGAGGAGCGGCTCGGGATCAAGCGCGTAGCAGAAGGCGGTTTCGCCGGAGACTTCGATCCGCCGGACGAGTCCCGTCGCGTGCGCGCGGGCCCAGTCCGCCGCGCCGTCGCCGTAGATCTCGATCACCGTCGGCTCGATCGACGATTCGATCAGCCGGCGCGGCGTGTCGGTCGCGATCAGCCGCCCGGCGTCCATGACCGCGAGGTGATCGCACAGCCGTTCGGCCTCGTCCATGAAGTGGGTGGTCAGGATCAGGGTCTTGCCGTCGCCGAGCAACCGCTTCAGCCCGTCCCAGATCAGGTGCCGGGCCTGCGGATCGAGCCCGGTCGAGGGTTCGTCGAGGAAGAGGACGTCCGGGTCGTTGACGAGCGCCCGGGCGAGCGTCAGGCGCCGCTTCATGCCGCCTGACAGGGTGTCGATGCGGGCCGTGGCGCGGTCCTTCAGACCCGCGAACTCGAGCAGCCCGGGCACGCGGGCACGGACCTCGGCGGGCCTGATGTCGAAATAGCGGCCGTACATCACCAGGTTCTCGGTGACGGTGAAGTCCGGATCCAGGTTGTCGAACTGCGGTACGACGCCGACCCGGTAGCGGGCCTCGCGCGCGGCCGCCGGCACCGCGAGGCCCGCGAGGCGGATCTCGCCGCGATCGGGCCGGGTGATGCCGAGCAGGCAGCGCAGCGTCGTGGTCTTGCCCGCGCCATTCGGCCCAAGGAGGCCGAAGCACTCGCCGCGCCGCACCTCGAAGGACACGCCGCGCACGACTTCGCGCCCGTCATAGCTCTTGTACAGGCCCTGGACGCTGAGCACGGATCAGGCTCCCCTGCCGCTGCCCGTCAGGGACGGCGGGACGGCGGGACGGGGTTGGGAGCGGAGAGGCGACATGGCGCGCAGTTTGCCCAGTTGCGGCCGCCGGCGGTAGTCCGCTGCAGCGCAGCATCCGGTACCGGCCGGCCTGACCGGACAATGACGTTTGGATTAAGTGTCGGCCGGACACGTTCCGCGGCCCCCGGCCGGACCGGCAGACTGATCATGCGATGTTGCGCGCCCAGCAATGGTGGCGGGCGGGCGTCGCACCCGTTCCTCGGCACGAGTACGCGCTGCTAATGAAGATCCCTGGTCTGCACATCGCCCTCCTGTTCGCTCTCGGCACGATCGCCATCTGGGCCTACATCAACCGCCCGGAGGCCGAACCCGAGTGGCCGCACCGCGTTCAGGGCTTCGCCTTCTCGCCCTACCAGGAGCACGAGAATGCGATGAACAACGAGTATCCGACGCGCGAGGAGATCATCCGCGACCTGGACCTGCTGAAGGACAAGACCAAGGCCATCCGCACCTACGACGTCGAGGGCACGATCGCGCTGATTCCGGAACTGGCCGAGGAGCGTGGCCTGAACGTCACGCTCGGCATCTGGCTCGACCACCGCCTCGAGCACAACGAGCTCGAGATACAAAAGGGCATCGAACTTGCGCGCGCGCACAAGAACATCGTGCGCGTGATCGTCGGCAACGAATCGATGCTGCGTGGCGACATGTCGGTCACCGACTTCGTGAAGTACCTCGACCGGGTGCGCGGCGCGGTCGACCAGCCGGTCAGCACCGCCGAACCCTGGCACGTCTGGATGAAGAATCCGATGCTCGTCGACCACGTCGACTTCATCACGGTGCACCTCCTCCCGTACTGGGAAGGCGTGCCGGTCGAGAAGGCGGTTGACTACTCGATCCACATGCTGAAGACGGTCGAACACCAGTACCCGGGCAAGCGGGTCATCATCGGCGAGGTGGGCTGGCCGTCGAACGGCCGGACCCGCGACAACGCGGTCGCCTCCGAATCGAACGAGGCGCTGTTCCTGCGCCGCTTCCTCGCCTGGGCCGAGCGCGAGAAGTACGTCTACTACATCATGGAAGCCTTCGATCAGCCCTGGAAGCGACAGATCGAGAGCGGCGTCGGCGCCTACTGGGGCGTCTACGACGCGCAGCGCAACCCGAAGTTCGAGTTTACAAAGCCCATCGTGCGCACGCCGCAGTGGCAGCTGCTCGCCACCGTGTCGGTGATCCTCGCGGCGGCCATGCTCGCCTGGTTCTACACCCACTCCGGCAGCCTGAAGAACCGCGGCCGCAGCTTCCTCGCGCTCATCGTCTACGCGACCTCCGCGCTCGTGACCTGGATCATCTACGACTACTCGCAGCAGTACCTGACCTTCACCAGCATCTTTGTCGGGGTGCTGCTCTTCATCGGCATGCTCGGCGTGCTGGCCGTACTGCTGGCCGAGGCCCACGAATGGGCGGAGGCGCACTGGGTGCGGCTGCGCCGCCGCCTGCTGGTCGGCCCGGCCGCCGGCGACGCGCCGGGGGCCTACCGGCCGAAGGTCTCGGTGCACGTGCCCTGCTATAACGAGCCGCCGGAGATGGTCAAGGACACGCTCGATGCGCTCGCGGCACTCGATTACGAGGACTTCGAGGTCATCGTCATCGACAACAACACCAAGGACGAGGCCGTCTGGCGCCCGGTCGAGGCCCACTGCGCGACCCTGGGGCCGCGCTTCCGCTTCTTCCACGTCAGCCCGCTGGCCGGTTTCAAGGCCGGAGCGCTCAACTTCGCGCTGCGCAATACCGATCCCTCGGCCGAGATCGTCGCCGTCATCGACAGCGACTACATGGTCGTGCCGAACTGGCTGAAGGACCTCGCGCCCGTCATGGCCGAACCGAAGATCGCCATCGTCCAGGCGCCGCAGGACTATCGCGACGCGGACCAGAGCGCGTTCAAGGCGATGTGCCACGCCGAGTACCGCGGCTTCTTCCACATCGGCATGGTCACGCGCAACGAGCGCAACGCCATCATCATGCACGGCACGATGACGATGATCCGCCGCTCGGTGCTCGAGACCCTCAATGGCTGGGCGGAGTGGTGCATCACGGAGGACGCGGAGCTCGGCCTGCGCGTCTTCGAGGAGGGGCTCGAGGCCACCTACATTCCCGACAGCTACGGCCAGGGGCTGATGCCGGACACGTTCATCGACTTCAAGAAGCAGCGTTTCCGCTGGGCATACGGTGCCATGCAGATCCTTCGTGCCCATGCGAAGACGCTGTTCCGCACCGGGCGCCACACGCCGCTCACCGCCGGGCAGCGCTACCACTTCCTGGCGGGCTGGCTGCCGTGGCTAGCCGACGGCCTGAACGTCGCGTTCAACTTCTGCGCGCTCCTGTGGACCACGCTGATGGTTGCCTACCCCGCGAAGATCGACGCGCCGCTGGCGATCTTCTCGGTTCTACCGCTGTCGCTGTTCGTGTTCAAGCTCGCCAAGCTCATGCACCTCTACCGGGT
>CAIMCI010000050.1 GCA_903839465.1 uncultured Pseudomonadota bacterium | reverse complement strand
GCCGCCGTGACGCTCGCCAGCCAGCGCCTCGCCCTGCCGGCGGTCGCCGCGCAGATGGCCATGTTCGGGCTCGGTGCCAGCCTGCCCCTGTTGCTGATCGGCTCGCTGTCACGCACCGCGCTGTCGCGGACCCGGCTGCTGCTGCGGGTGGTGTCCGAGCGCGGCAGGCAGTTTCTCGGCGCGATGCTCGTGCTGCTCGGCCTCCTGATACTCACGCGCCTCGACCGGATCGTCGAGGTCTGGCTCATCAACCTGTCGCCGACGTGGCTGACGACACTGACAACGCGCTTCTGACATCCGGAGGACCTTTCGCTGGTCTCTGGACCCTGGCGCTCAGGTGTGGGCGAGGCGGCGCAACGGTGCCGCTGGCAACTCGGCCCCAACCACGACGTCGCGAGTCGCCGGAGACGGCACGAAGGTCGAGGCGACGATGGACATCGCACGGTCGGCCGCGCGTCGTTCGTTATCGCCGGCCGTGGCTGCTCGCGCTGCGCTGCTGCTCATTCTCCGGTCGCTGCTGTACGCCACTGGCGCCGGCGTTCGCACGAGCGGAGATGCCGGCCCGCTTCGCCGGGGTGACGGTGGGGAGCGAAATAATCGCAAGACTATGACTTCGCTCGGAATCTACCGGGCTGCCTCTGCTCGACACCGTCGTCCCGGGAAGGCCGTGCGGGGCGAACCCGTCAGCCGAGACCTGCGCCTCTTCAGTCGTAATTACAGGCGTAATAGCCTCGTGACCATGATCGAACTCAAGCTCACCGCCATCGGCAACTCTGTGGGTTTCGTCCTGCCGAAGGAAGCCCTGGCCCGGCTGCGCGTGGCCAAGGGCGATAGCGTCTACATCACCGAGACGCCCGACGGGTATCGCCTGACGCCTTACGACCCGTCGTTCGAGCAGCAGATGCAGGCCGCCCGGCTGGTCATGAAAAAGCGCCGCCTGGCGCTGCGCGAGCTCGCGAAGTAATCCCGGATCGTGAGCGCCCCGGAGCCCGTCTGGGTCACCGTATCGACCGTGCTTGCCGTCCACGACGAGCAGCTGGCCGAGCACGGCGGTCTGCCCGGTGTGCGGGATCTCGGCCTGCTTGAGTCAGCCCTCGCCCGGCCGCGCAATGCCTATTCTCAGGGAGAGCACTCGTTGCCGGTTCTGGCCGCAAGCCTGGCCTTCGGCATCGCCCGGAACCACCCGTTCATCGACGGCAACAAGCGCACAAGCCTCGTGGCAATGGAACTCTTCCTGTGGCTCAACGGCCTTGAACTCGTCGCCTCGGACGAGTCCTGCGTCGTGACCTTCCTCGCGCTTGCCGCCGGCGATCTCGCGGAAGCTGCCCTCGCCGACTGGATCAGGGCGCACGCGGTCTAGTCGAGATCCACCGGGCGGCCGTTACGTCCCTCGGCAACCCGGCGCGCGAACGCTGCTGGAAGCCCCGACCGCCTCTCACCATTGCCGTCCTCGCCCACCCGCCTCCCGGCCGGACAGGGCCGAGGCGTCGAGCGGTCAGCCGCGGCGGCGGCGGCGGACGACGAGTCCCGCGAGCCCGAGGCCCAGCATGCCGAGACCCGCCGGCTCCGGCACGCGCGCCGGCTGGAAGCGCAGGTCGAAGCCGCCGCAGTAGGCGTCCTGCACGTTCTGGGGCGTGCAGCCCGACGGCACGCCGGTCGGCGGACTGAACACCGACGGGTACCAGGTGCCGAGCATCTCGTCACCGGTGAAATTCAATGACGCCTGGTAGTCGTAGTGGGCGACATCAATGAACTGGAGCGAGAAGCCGTTCTTCGTGCCGCTGACGAAAGGACTCGGACCCTGGCTCAGTACGTTGTCGGGGAAATAGAAGTCCAT
>CAIMCI010000049.1 GCA_903839465.1 uncultured Pseudomonadota bacterium | reverse complement strand
AGTTCTGGTGAATCCGCTGAAGGACGGCCGACTGCTTGGGCGGCGCACGGTGCGTCACCGGCTGCGGACCGGTCTTCGGTTTCGGTTTCGGCTTGGCCGCGGTCACCGCCACCGGCGGCTTGACGGCCTGGCGCGAGGCCTGGCTTTCCTTGTATGCCTTGACCTTCTTCGTGTGCCGATAGGTCTGCGCCTGCGCGGGACCGGCCACCGGATCGCATTCAATGCTCGAGGTGACGCCCGCCGTGCCGCGCTGCGCATCGACCGCCCGCGGATCGAAGGCGACCGCGTGCGCCGGCCCCGGCAGCAGGACAAGGCCTGCCAGTGCGGTCATAACGTGGCGCAAATGGCGGATTTCGTTCGAGTTCATCACGACCAGTCTACCATGCAAGGGCAGTGCCAGACGGCGGGTGCCCGGCGCCCAGGCGGTGGCTTTTGCGTATTTTCACTGCGGAACCGTGAACGGCGTCGCGCTTTGCGCCCGGACCGGCAGCGGCGCGGCGGGCGGCGCGGCCGCGGGCCCGGAAAGCGTCGCCGTCCGGCGACAGTCGGTGTCAATTCCGCCGACAGCGTGCCGATTCAGGCGTAGCGGGTCGGGTCCGCGAGACCCGCCGCGGCAAACCCCTCGCGCCGCAGCCGGCAGGCATCGCACCGGCCGCAGGCCCGGCCCTCGCCATCCGGCTGGTAGCAGGACACCGTCTGCGCGTAGTCGACGCCGAGCCTCGTGCCCGTGCGGATGACCTCGGCCTTCGACAGGTGCACGAGCGGGGCCTCGATCGCGATCGCCGTGCCCTCGACCCCCGCCCGCGTGGCGAGCCTCGCCAGCGCCGCGAACGCGGCGATGAACTCCGGCCGGCAGTCCGGGTAGCCCGAGTAGTCGATGGCGTTGACGCCGACGTAGATCGCCTGCGCACCGAGGACTTCCGCCCAGCCGAGCGCGAGCGACAGCATCAGCGTGTTGCGGGCCGGCACGTAGGTCACCGGGATGCCGGCCGTCGGCTGCTCCGGCACCGCGATGGACGCATCGGTCAGCGCCGAGCCACCGATGCCGGCGAGATCGACGCGCATGATCCGGTGCTCGCGCGCCCCGCCGCCCGCGGCGACCCGCCGGGCGGCGTCGAGCTCGACGCGGTGGCGCTGGCCGTAGTCGACCGACAGCGCGTAGGTCGCAAAGCCCGCCTCGGCGGCGAGCGCGAGCGTCGTGGCCGAGTCGAGACCGCCGGAAACCAGCACGACCGCGCGCCGCTCACCGGTCGGGTGCGCGCTCACCGACCCGGCTCGTTGCCCCACAGGAGCTTGTGCAGCTGCAGCTGGAAGCGTACGTCGAGACGGTCGGCGAGGATCCAGGCGGCGAGATCGCGGGGCTCGAGTTCACCGGCGACCGGCGAAAAAAGCACCTCGGCGAGGGAGGCAAGGCGCCGGGAGCGCGTCACCTCGCGCGCCCATTCGTAGTCGGCGCGATCGGCGAGCACGAACTTGACGCAGTCGTGCGGCGTCAGTTCGTCGAGGTTCGACCAGTCGTTGCGCGCCATCTCGCCCGAGCCAGGAGCCTTGAGGTCGACGACCCGCTGCACGCGCCGGTCGACGGCGGCGATCGGCAGCGCGCCGCTCGTCTCGAGCGATACCGCCAAGCCCGCATCGCACAGGCGCGAGAGCAGGGTGCGGCAGT
>CAIMCI010000048.1 GCA_903839465.1 uncultured Pseudomonadota bacterium | reverse complement strand
GTGGCCGAGGACGAGCGCATCCTCGAGGTGAATGACGCGCTGTCGCGTCTGAAAGTCCTGAACGTGCGCCTGGCCCAGGTGGTGGAGTGCCGCTTCTTTGCCGGCTACGACGAGCTGCAGACCGCCGAGGCGCTCGGGCTCACCGACCGCACGGTCCGTCGCGACTGGGTCAAGGCCCGGGCGTGGCTGCGCCGCGAACTCGACGCGACGCGCCCGCTGCCGGAATCACTGGCCGGCTCGTCCGCCTGAGGCCCGCGGGCGGCCGGGACAGGCGGCCAGCGAGAGGTCTAGCCCGCCTTTCTCAGAGCCGCGGCGCGCACGCCCTCGAGGAGTTCACGGCCGTCCAGCTGGCGGGCGAGACCCACGACCGTATCGAATTCGGCTAAAGCGTCGCGACGGCGACCAGCCGCGGCCAGCGCCTCGCCGAGTTTGAGGCGCCCCCGCAGCTCGTCACGCCGAAAGTACGCCCGGTCCGGTTTGGCGACGATTTCGGCGACCAGTGCCTCAAGCGTCCGCACGGCACCCGGGGCGTCGTTGCCGGCGAGCGCCAGGTCCGCGGCGCCGAGGACGGCCGTGAGGTACGCCTCGTCGAGTTCACCGCCCTCGACATGGCGCGCCCTGACCTCCTCGTAGGTAGCACCCGCCTCCCGGGCATGGCCCGACCGGGCCGCGAGGTCCGCGCGGGTCACGGCATTGGCCAGGTGACCGGCCGCGCCACTGTCGTGCAGCGACTCGTAAAGCGCCTCGGACGCGGCGACGGCCGCCGCCGCCTCCGCCAGCGCCCCCTGGTCGAGCAGCATCCGCGCGTAGCGGCTGTTGACGGTCGCGCGCAGCGGCGCACTGCCCGCCGGGTTCGTGGCCTCGCCCTTGAGCACCTGACCGTAGAGCCGGCGGGCGGACCCGTAGTCGCCCCGCGCCGCCGCCAGGTCCGCGAGATCGGCGTCGGCCGGCGCGACCAGCGAATAGACCTCGCCGTTTTCCGCCGCGACCACGGCCGCGCGGCAGCGTTTGAGGAGTTCTTCCGCGGCCGCGTTGTCGCCCTTGCGGGCGAGCAACCGGGCGAGCGTATGCCGGGCCCCTGCCGAGGTCATGCGATCCGCGCCTTCGGCCCGGTCGAGGACGTCGATCGCGCGGCGGATCGCGCTTTCCGCTTCGCCGAAGCGCTGATGTTCCGCCAGGAAGTCCGCAAGGTCCGTGAGCCCCGCGCCCAGCGCCACGGGCTGATCGCGGAACGCCGGCGTTTCGGACAGGGCGATGAAATCGCGGAAGGCCGCTTCCGCGGCCGCCACCTCGTGCCGGCGCCAGTGGATCCGGGCAAGGAGCTGCGCGGCCGACAGGCGGTCCGGACTCGTCGGCTCGTAGCGCTCGAGGAGTGCGAGCGCCGCCGCCGTGTGGTTCATTGCCGCGGGATCGGTCAGCGGCCGGGTCCGGTACTCGATCATGCCGAGGAAGGTCAGCGCCTGGACGCGGGCCGCCGAGTGCGTGTCCCCGATCGCATCGAGATCGGCGAGCGCCGAGCCTAGCTCGCGGCTCGCCTCCTCGTAGCGATCGCTCATCGCGAGCGCCCGGCCGAGTTCGGCGCGCGCCTGCGCCCGCTCCATCGTCGGCCGGTTGCCGTCGCGGGTGGCGAGGTCGGCGAGCCTAAGGCGCTCGAGGGACTCGACCTGGTCGAAGGACTCGAGCTGGTCGTACAGGTCGGCCAGCGTGTCGATGACCTCGGCGCGCACGGCCGGCGCCTGGTGGAGATTGCCCGCCACCGCCCGCGCACCGCGGTCGAGGAGTTCTCCGGCCGTGACGTTGCGCGCCGCCGCACCGTCCGGGTTGTTGACGCTGCTGTTCTTGAAGATCTCGACCAGGAAGCGCTTGACGGCCTCGGCCTTGGCGGCCTCGGCGCGTGCCGCGCGCGCCTGCAGCGCCGTCGTCACGGTGCCCGCCGCGAGCGCGACGAGCACCGCGCCGATGCTCGCGGCCAGGAGCGCGTTGCGCCTGAGCGCCCGGCCGATGACGTACGCCCGGCGCCCGGCCCGCGCCGCCACCGGGCGGTGGCTCGCGTAGCGGGCGAGATCGTCCTGCAACGCATCGACCGTCGCGTAGCGCCGCTCGGGCTCGCGGCGCAGCGCCTTGGCCACGATCGCGTCCAGATCCCCTTCGAGGAGGCGGCTCTCGACCGGCGCCTCGGGGTTGCGCGCGGCCGCCACCGAGAGACGCGGCGCATCACCCTCCACCACCGCACTCACCGTCGCCGCGAGCGAATCGCCGGCACCGTGCGGCCGCTCGCCGGCCAGAAGTTCAAAGAGGAGCAGGCCGAGCGCGTAGACGTCGGTCGCGGTCGACACGGCGCCACCGGTCAGCTGCTCGGGTGCCGCGTAGCGCGGGGTCAGCGGTGCATGCAGGGTGTGATCGGCGGGCTCTGCCCGCAGGAGCTTGGCGGCCCCGAAGTCGAGCAGCTTGACGGTGCCCTCGCGCGTGACGAGCACGTTGCCGGGCTTGAGATCGCGGTGGATCACGAGGTGGCGGTGCGCGTAGGCGGTCGCCTCGCACGCTGCGTTGAAGAGCGCGAGGCGCGCGGCGAGGTCGGCGCCCACGCGGCGGCAATAGCCGATGATGTCCTCGCCCTCGACGTATTCCATGACCATGTAGGGCTCGCCGCCCTCGGTCACGCCGCCGTCGAGGAGCCGGGCGATGCCGGGGTGGCTCAAGTCCGCGAGGATCTGGCGTTCCGCCTCGAAGCGCGAGAGCTGGCCGACCGCGTCACGGCGCAGCAGCTTGAGCGCCACGTCCGCCCGGTACGCCCCGTCCGCGCGCTCTGCGAGGTAGACCTCGCCCATGCCGCCACGGCCGACGAGTCGCTCGATCGTGTAGGCGCCGATCCGCGTACCGGGCGCGAGCCGGCCGGAGGCGACGGCATCGTCGGCCACCGCACCGACGCTGTCGGCCGCCGGCCGGTCGAGCCGCGCGTCGTCGCCCTCGGCGTAGCGCAGCAGCGAACCCACCTCGGCGCCGAGCACGGGATCGCGGCGGTGCAGGGATTCGAGCGCTCGATCGCGGGCCTCACCCTCCAGGGCGAGCAGCTCGTCGAGCGCCGCCTCGACGGCGGTCCAGTCCGCGGCTCCGGTCATCCGTGCACCTCTCCATCGGCCGTGTCAGGGCCGGATACTAGGGCCTCGACGGGCCGCGCACCAAGGAGGCCTCGGTTGCGGTCTATGCCTTAGAGGCCGCGCGCGTCGAGCACCGGAGCTTCGTAGCGGTCGTCCTCGGCCGGAAACCGGAGGCCCGGCCGGCCGGCCGCCTTCGCCAGACTCCAGACCAGGCTCTGCCCGGCCGGCAGCACGTCCGGCACCTTCGCGTACAGCGGGTCGGCGTAGGCCTCCTCCGGCGAAATGAGCGTGAACCCGGCACCGCGCAGCGCTGCGATGAGATCGGGCAGGAACGCCGCGTTGATCGCGTTCGTGTGCAGCAGCAGCATGTGGCGCGGACTGCGCCCGAGAACCTCCTGTGCCAGTCCGTCGTAGTAGCGGACCCGGCCGAGGATGTGCGCGAGATAGGCCTCCCGGAACGGTGCGGGATCGGCGCCCGCGTGGGCGCGTCGCCAGTCGACAAAGCGGCTGGCGTAGTACCAGTCGGAGGCATCGACGCTGACCGCGCCGGATCCGTAACCGCGGGCGACAAGCCCCCGGCGCACGCCGTCGCGCTGCGCCCGGGTCTCGCCTTCGGCGAGATACGGATACCGGAAGCGCGCCACGAAACCCGGGACGGATGCCAGCAGGCGCGCGTTGCGGTCGATGTCGGCGAGGTAGCGCGCCGCGGTCATGCGCCCGCTGAGCGAGGCATGTGCGTAGGTGTGGTTGCCGACCGCGTGCCCTGCGCGGCCCCAGTCGGCGACGAGCGCGAGCCCCGGCGCGGAATCGACGTTGCGCCCCGCCGCAAAAAGGATCGACCGGACCCCGGCGGTCGCCAGGCTCGAGAGAATCGCGGCGTTCCAGTCAGCGGCCTCGGGCACCGCGCGCGGATCGAGCCCGTCGTCGAAGCTGAGCGCCAGTTCACCGGCGCCTGCGTCCGCAGTCACGGCGAAGAGGAACAGCAGACCGATCAGTCCGGCCATTGGCAACACGGATGAACGGGGCTTGCGGAGCGTTGGCAACGTCATACGGATACGGCTTGCTCAGAAATCGGCTGCAATGCGCTGCCGGACGACGGTGCGGGCGGCATCGGCCAGCCATGTTGCGGCGAGCCGGTCCTGCAGAACGCTGAGCCGCGTCATGCCGTTCACCGCCAGGACACGCGTGAACTCCCGGTCCTTGTCCGGGCCCGCCACGTACTTCGAGATGGCGAGATCGTGGACGTCGAGACACAGACCGGCGACACCGTTCGTGTTAGCATTGCAGACGGACCCATCGGTCCTGCCAGCCACGCGGAAGCACCGCGGTCGACTCGTCCACGCCCTGCGCGTAGTCACCGTACAGCGCATGGAACGGCGAACCCTCGCCTATGCTGCCGTCGATCAGGTCCGCGAGTTCCGGGCGATTGCGCGGATAGAGATCCGCCTCGGCAGACACCAGGAGCGCCGTCGGAGCGGCGGGAAACTGACCGAGCACAGACTGGCTGCCGATGACGACGATCTCGACGTCATCGGCGGTGGCACCGGCCGCGCGGATCAGATGCTCAAGCTCGGAACGCGTCATAGACCCGCCGCCGCTCGTCACTGGTCAGGATACCGGCAAAGGGCGACGACTGCCGAAGGCGCACCGCGTTCTCGCTCTGCTCGGTCAGGACGGCGGCCACCTCCGGCCACGGACGATCGAGGATGGCGGTCCATTCCGCGACCCAGGCTGGCAGGTCCGACCCGTGCCGCGCCTTCCAGCGGCGAAGGTTCTCGAACGCGAGGCGCAGCAGCGACGGCTCGCGTTCGATTTTCCGGACGATGAGGACGTGGAGCGCCAGGCTGCGCGCGTCCAACACGCGATGCGAGGAATAGCCGGCCACGGTGCCCGGCACCGTTCCGTTCGCCGGGACCGTCGTTGTCGGCGTCGTTGGCGCGTCGTCGCGTACCTGCCAGCGCGTCACCGCTGTCAGCCCGGCCGCCTTGCGGCGCGCCCGCAGCTGCCGCATCCGCTCGGCGGGCGATGTGGCGGCGCCGGTCACAGGCCGGCCACGGCGACGGGGCTTGTCGTTCTCCATACGATTATCGTAACGGATTACGATAAACAATGCCACAGCCGCCCGGGGTGGCCGCGTCGACCACCCTGCCCGTCGCCCGCCCGCCGGCACCCGGATCGGCCCCGGCTCGGCCCGGTGTCGTGCCCGACCCTCGTCCGTCGAACGATCAGTGCCGGTAGGACACGCTCAAGCCCACCGTCATCGGCCGGAACGTGTACTGGTTGTACTGCGGCAGCGGCACCGAGTTCGTGGCATTCGCGGGGTTGTAGGCATCCGTGAACGTGCGCTCGTAGTTCGTGATCGGGTGCGCGTTCAAGAGGTTGTCGATGAAGAGCGAGGCCTGCCAGTCGCCGAGAGTCAGGCCCGCGCGGGCCTGCATGAACTTCGAGCTCGAGATCGACGGCGAGATGTTGACCCCGGCGTTCGCCGTGTACTGCGCCGAGTTCGGGTCCTGCACCGGGGCAAGCCAGCTCGAGCCGCGCGTGTACTGGTAGTCGAGGCGCGCGAACGCATCGCGCTCGGAGAGCGTGAAGTTGTACTGCGCGCCGACCGATGCCGTCCACGGCGGGTTGACGCCCGGCGCGCCGTTGATCGCGGCCTGGCCCGAGATAGCATCGCCCTTGAGCGCGAGGCTGTTCTTCGAGTCCTTGCTGAAGCGGGCATCCGTATAGCCGAGCGCCGCCTCGATGTTGAAGGAGCCCAGGATCATGTCGGCCTGCACGTCAAAGCCCTTGGCAACCGCGGTGCCGAGGTTGTCGGTGAACTGCAGGCCGCAGCCGCCCGAGATGTAGACGCTCTGCTGGATGTCCTGCCACTTGATGTAGTAGACGCTGGAGGCCAGCCGGAACTTGTTCGACAGGTTGTTCTTGGCACCGACCTCGAAGCTCTGCGTCGTGTCCGACTTGTAGGTGCCGGGCGCCCCTTTCGGGTACCCGGCGGCATTGAGGCCGTCGTGGCAGAACGGCGGCAGCGGCGCGTTCGAGCCGCCGGCCCGGTAGCCCTGCGCGTAGGTGAAGTAATAGAGATCGGTCGAGGTCGCCTGCCAGGCGACCCCCGCCTTCGGCGTGAACTTGTTCTCCGTGGCGCCGGACAGCACCGTGCCCGGGATCAGGTTGGTCGGGTCCTTGGGATCGGGGTACGTCGACTGGCCGTAGTTCAGCGGGCCGTCGGCGAAGTGGCTCAAGTTGAAGGAGGACTTCGAGTAGCGTCCGCCGAGGATCACCTTCCACTCGTCGGTCAGCTTGTAGGACACCTCGCCGAAACCGGCGATCTGCCGGTCGTGGGCGATGTTGCGGTTGTAGTAGTTGTCGCCGTTCGGCAGCGTCGCCTCACCGAACATGTTGAGCGAGTTCACGACGTCGCCGGGGTTGATCGGGCTGAAGATCGCCTGCAGGAACTGGTCCTGGTTGGGATCGTGGATCTCCTCCAGCGAGTACTCGCGGGTCAGCTGCCAGAAGGCGCCGGCGGTCCACGTGAAGCGGCTCGTGGGATCGGTCGACTCCAGGCGGAACTCCTGGGTCATGCTCTCCTGGTTGTTCTTGATCGTGTTCGGCGAGCGGTAGTTCGTGGCGCCCGGCGGCAGGTGCACGCCCTTGTTGTCGAGGAGCGGGTAGATCGCGCCGTTCTTGAACTGCACCGGGATGTAGGTCGATCCGTGGTTGAACGCATCCGGCCACCCGAGGCCCTGGTAGAAGGACAGGTCGTAGTTCGTGCCCTCGTAGCCCGTCACTTCCTTGCGGTTGTAGTAGGAGCTGTTCGACACGAAGCGCATCTTGCCTAGATC
>CAIMCI010000047.1 GCA_903839465.1 uncultured Pseudomonadota bacterium | reverse complement strand
CGACGTTCGTGGCGGCCGTAGAGTTCCTCGAACGCCGCCGCCTCGCCGGCGGCGTAGCGACGCATCAGTTCCTCGTCGCTGACGTGGCCCTCGTCCATGCGCCCGAGTATCGCCGCTGCCTCCATCGTCAGCGAGGGGGATCGGGGACGTAGCCGGCGCCGGGCGAGCCGGGAAACGGCTCCGGCGCGTTGCGGGTCGACACCGGGACGATGCCCATGGCCACGAGGTGCTCGTAGCTGTCGTAGCGGATGCGGATCAGCTCGTCGGGTCGCTCGTTCAGGCGAACGAACGTCGTGTGGGTGATGACCGACGTTTCGCGCGCGCCGTGCCCGGTACCGAGCGCGGGCGCGGCCTGCACCGGCGCCGACGGCCTCGCGGACCCGGCCGCGGAGGCCGGCGCGGACGCGGGCGCCACCTCGCGCAGCCTGTCGAGATGGACGGAGTCCGCCGCGTCAAACGGCTCGGGCGACGGCGGTGGCGCGACCGGGCGCTCGCGGAAGATCGCCACGCCCAGCACGCCGACGTTGGCCGGTCGCCCTGTGCGGGCGGCGTAGGAACTCCCCGGCGTCGTGAACTCGAAGGCGGCCACGTCGCTGTCGGATTTGCGCCAGCCCGTCACGTCGAAGCGGACGTAGGCCGGCAGCACGTAGCCGACCTGGTCGATGGCCGCCGGCTCGCCGGAGATGACGTTGATGCCGTCGACCGATGTCACGGCCATCAGCCGCTCGCCGAGCCGGTTGCGGATGGCGATCCCGTAGCGCGCCCCGGCCTCGCCGGCCACCCAGTAGGTGCCGCGCGCGTAGTAGACGGGGAGCGGCTGCTCGGTGCGCCGGTCGATCACGAGGACGTCGGCAAGACGGCCGTGACCGTGGGCCGGCAGGCTCACGCCCAGCGCCACCGACATCAGACAGGGAAGCATCTTCTTCATGGCCGCTCCGGTTTTCAGGGGTGTCTATCCCTGCAACGGAACAGCCCGCCGAACGGGGTCAGCGCCGACGAAAAAAAGCCGGCTGACCGTCCGGCGCCTCAGCGTCGCCCGTACAGCCCGTCCAGGACCTGGCGCAACCGCGGCAGCACCTCGACCTCGCTGAACGCGTCGTCCCGGGCGTAGCCCAGGTACACCGCAACGAGGTCGCGACTCGGGTTCACGAGCAGGCCCTGCCCGGCCCAGCCACCCTTATAGATGTCGTCGTTGTCGAAGACGAGGTCCCACTGGTAGGCGTTGTGCCGGACGCCGGCGAGCCGGGTCCGCTCGGCCGGGTCGCGGGCGTTGCGCAGGAGCTCCGGCCGGCCGCCGTGCAGGATCGCCTCCACGTAGCGCGCGGAGACGAGGCGCCGGTCGCTGACCGTGCGCCAGCTCGGCGTGAACAAGAGGCCGAAGCGGGCCATGTCCCGCGCCGTCGACATGAAGCCGCCGCTCGACAGAGCGACGCCGTGGCGCGCGGCAAGGAAGCTCGCGTCGGCCTCGGGCCCGATCCGCGTCCAGTATTCCTTCGAGACCGCGTCGTGGAAACGCATGCCCATGACGCGCTCGACGATCCAGCTCAGCACGAAGGTGTTGACGCCGCTGTAGTCAAAGCCCTGCCCCTGCGGCGCCCAGTGACCGGCGTGAAGGTGGCGCAGGAAATCGTAGGGCGTGTCGGCGGTGTGCGCCGAGCGGACCGCGTCGTCCATCGACGCCTCGTACTCGTAGTAGCACGAGCCGCGCTCGTAGCTGCCGTCCGAGCAGTCGACCCCGGAGGCCATGTCCAGCACGTTGCGGACCGTGACACCCTCGTAGTCCGTGCCCTTGAGTTCGGGCAGGTAGGCCTCGACGGGCTTCGCGGTGTCGACCTGGCCGCGATCCTCGAGCAGGGCGATCAGCGACGCGGCAAACACCTTCGATACCGACCACCAGATCGGTTTCTCGTAGGGCTGCATCCGCGGATAGCGCTCGAAGACGATCTGGCCGTGATGCAGCACCACGACCGCGAAACTCGTCGACTGGTCGCCGTCCAGGAATGCCGCGAACGGCATGCGGCCCTTCGGCGTATCGACCATAAAGGCCGCGATGCGCGGATCGGGCGCGGATTTCAGGGCCCGCACCGGGCCCGCCCGGTAGACCGGTACCGTCGGCAACAGCTCGCCGAGATGGCGGTTGTTCCAGGCCATGTCCGCCCCGGTGGCCTTCCACCACACCTCGACGTCGGGTGGCGGCACGCGGTGGTGCTGGTGCAACGCCTCGTCGGGCGAGGACGACGGCTGGAAGGCCGGCTCGCCGGCTGCAGACGGCCCGGTTATGGCCAGCGTCGCAACAAGCATCACAAGCAGCAGGCGGTGCATGCGCTGACCCCCGGTATTTGAGGCAGTATAGGTGGCCTGCCGCCACTGGCAACACGCTGACCGATGCTAGTGATCCCGCCGGCCACCGGCCGCGATTCCGGCACCGCCTGAGGAGTGAACCGTGAGCAAGGTCAACGACCCGGCCGACAACGTGCCCGCGGGCTACGAGCCACCGGCCGTCTGGAGCCAGGACGGCGCCAACGGCGGCGCGTTCGCCTCGATCAACCGCCCCGTGTCCGGGTCGACGCACGAGGCGACGCTGCCGGTGGGTCGCCATCCGCTGCAACTCTATTCGCTCGGCACGCCGAACGGCCAGAAGGTCACGATCCTGCTCGAGGAGTTGCTCGCTGCCGGCCACACGGGCGCCGAGTACGATGCGTGGCGCATCGACATCGGCGCCGGCCAGCAGTTCTCGAGCGGCTTCGTCGCGATCAACCCGAACTCGAAGATCCCGGCACTCGTCGATCACTCGACCAGCCCGCCGACCGCCCTGTTCGAGAGCGGCTCGATCCTCTTCTACCTCGCTGAGAAATTCGGCGCCTTCCTGCCCACCGAACATTACCGGCGGGCGGCGACGATCAACTGGCTCATGTGGCAGATGGGCTCGGCGCCCTTCGTCGGTGGCGGCTTCGGGCACTTCTATGCCTACGCGCCCATCCGTATCAAGTACGCGATCGACCGCTACGCGATGGAAACGAAGCGCCAGCTGCACGTGCTGGACACGCACCTCGCGTCGCACGAATACCTGGCCGGCGACACGTACACGATCGCGGACATGGCCGTGTGGCCGTGGTACGGCGGCCTGGTGCAGGGCATCTACTCGGCGCGCACGTTCCTCGGCGTCGACGACTACCGGCATCTCCTGCGCTGGGAAGCGCAGATCGGGGAACGCCCCGCGGTGCGGCGTGGCGCGCGCGTGAACCGCACCCAGGCGCCCCCCGACCGCCCGGTCGCGGAACGGCACGACGCGAAGGACCTCGATCCCTGACAGGCCGCCCATCGACCCGGCTCCCGCGGTGGGCCTGCCACCCAGCTGCGGCACGGGTTGCGCAGGCGGACGCCCGGTGCGCACCGACCCCGGGGCCGGGCGTGCACGGGGCGCCGGCGCGGGCTATCGTTGCCCGGCGCCGAGGTCCGCCCGCGGCTGGCCGACCGCGCATCGCACAGCGTCACAGGAAGTTAAGGTCATGCCCAT
>CAIMCI010000046.1 GCA_903839465.1 uncultured Pseudomonadota bacterium | reverse complement strand
GTGCCGGTCGCCCGGCTCGGCACGGAGAAGTCATCCCCTTCCATAGAGATCCCCCATTGACAGCGGCTTATGAGCCGCTTGTGTAGTTAGGCGTAAGGTCCAGTACGCAGGTGGCAATCTCCACGGGCTGCGACGCAATACGCAAGCGAGTTTTAACATTAAACCGAAGATCGCCGGGAAAAACGCCATCGGAATCATGACACTTCATGGAATAGGCGGAATAATTGCGAAATGTGAACCCGTTCCTGTTTTGCCATCAACGGTGCGTGCTAGCGTGGGAGTCAGCCGCAGGCAACGCGCACCTTCGGTCCGCGGCCCGGCCGCTCCTACATAGTCTCCCCCCTAGGTCGGTTACCGCCCGGCCGCTAGCATCGGGACCATGGGAGCCCGCCTGCACCTCGTGATGGCCGCCGCCGGCGTCGTCGGCCTGTGGAGCCCCGCGCAGGCCGACATCTATGCCTACGCCGACGCCGCCGGGGTCACGCATTACTCCAACGTACCGGACGATGCGCGCTACGCGCGCGTGCTGGCAGAACCCCCGCCCGCGACCGCCGGCGTCACCGCGCCGGCGCCGCGCTGGGAACAGCGGGCGCGGGCCTACGATGCCCTGGTCGAACAGGCGGCGGCCGCGTCCGAACTCGATCCCGCCCTGCTGCGCGCCGTCATTGCCGTCGAGTCCGGCTTCGACGTGCGGGCCGTGTCGCGGGCCGGCGCACAGGGCCTGATGCAGCTCCACCCGGCTACCGCGCGCCGCTACGGGGTCGCCCATCCTTTCGACGCCGCCGAGAACCTGCGCGGCGGCTCGCGGTACCTGAGCGACCTGCTCCGCCGCTACGCCAACAACCTCGAACTCGCGCTGGCCGCCTACAACGCCGGCGAACAGGCCGTCGACCGCTACGGCGGCGAGGTGCCGCCCTACCGCGAGACGCGCGCCTACGTGCCCACCGTCCTGAAACTGTACGGGCAGCTGCGCGCCAAGGCCGTCTGAGCGACGCCGTCTGACCGAGTAGGCCAAACCCTACCTCCGGCTACCGCATTACCGACCTTGCGGGTGCGCGACCTGCCGACTGGTGCGTGACCGGTCCAGGCCGCCACCCTGTCGCTCCGGCTCGTCGCCAGGACGCCCGACGGCATGCATCGAATCGTGGATCTCGTGAGCCGGATGGCCGATGCCTGGCGATCGGCGGACTCCCCGCGCTCGCTCGAGCAGGCGGCCGCCGCGGCGATCACCGACGTCATCCCCGACTCGGCGGTGCTGCTGGTCGAGATCGACGGCGCCGGCGGCGAACCGCGGACGATCGCCTGCTCCGAACTCGACCCCTCCTGGCCGGCCGACCGTCTGCCGGTGGCGATCGAGGCGCTCATCGCCGAGGCGCTGCGCCACCCCGAACGGCTCGTGCACGACGCCGCGCCGTTTCCGAGGGAATCGCTGGCGGCACGGGCGGGTCCCGCGCCCGGCGCCACGGCCGGCGTCGTGCCGGCGCACGACGAGCCGGCGCGCGTCGTCGTCCTGCTGACACCGGCCGCATCGGCCGATCTCGCGCTCAACGACGCCGTGCTCCGCGTGGCGATCCAGATGCTGGCCGCCAACGCCGCGATCGCCCGTCGCGAAGGCGCCCGCCTCCTCGGCGCCATCCACCGCGCCAAGCTCGAATGGGAGCAGACGGCCGACGCCTTGCCGGAGATCGTCGGCATGCTGGACGACGACGGGCGGGTCGTGCGCGTCAGCCGGGCGCTCGAGCGCTGGTCGCTCGGCAACGTGCGCACCCGCACCGACTCCGACCTGCATCGCCTTCTGCACCCGTCCTGCCAGGGCACCTGCGCGCTGCACGAGGCGCTGGACCAGGCGCTCGC
>CAIMCI010000045.1 GCA_903839465.1 uncultured Pseudomonadota bacterium | reverse complement strand
GGCTGCGCGAGGCCGGTCTGGACGGTGCCGAGCTCGGGGAGGCGACCGCCCGCTGCCTCGCGGCGCTCGACGCGGTCGATCGGGACCCGCGCGGCCGCTGGATCTTCGATCCGGGCCACCTGGAGGTTGCGAACGAACTGCCGCTCTCCGGCCGCGACCGCGGAACCCCGGTGTCGGTCGTCATCGACCGCACCTTTGTCGACGCCCTGGGCGTACGCTGGATCATCGACTACAAGACGAGCACCCACGAGGGGGCGGGGCGGGAGGCGTTCCTCGACGCCGAGGTCGACCGCTACCGCGGCCAGCTCGAGCGTTACGCGCGGCTCATGGCCGCATTCGATCCCGGGCGCCCGCTGCGGGTGGGTCTGTATTTCCCGCTGCTTCCCGGCTGGCGGTCCTGGGAACCGGCGGCGACCTGAGCCCCGGCGGGGCCCGCGGATATTGTAAAATGCTCGGGCACCGCCGCGGCCGGTGTCGCCTTTCTGCGCCGGTATCCGGCGCCGCCGCGCGGGACTGTGAACTGGTTCTCGTGCACGCGACTCAAGCTCAAGCACCATCAGCGCCTGTAAGGGAATAACTCAAGTGGCATGGCTTTGCGACACCGCCCACGGAAGGACAGCGCTCCATGAATCCGCGTGACAGGCTCGCGCGCCGGTCCCGTGCGCGCGGCTTCACCATCCTCGAGCTGATGATGGCGCTGGCCGTGACGGCGATCCTGGCCATGCTGGCCGTACCCAGCATGCGCGACTACCTGCGCAACTCGCGCTTGTCGAGTGCCGGCAACGACCTGCTGCATTCCTTCGCGGTGGCGCGCGCGGAAGCCGTCAAGCGCCAGACCAACGCGGTCGTCTGCTCGTCGGCCAGTCCCACGACCGCAGCGCCCGTCTGTGACGGCTCGCCGTTCAGCGGCTGGTTCGTGTTTGCCGATACCAACAACAACGGCGTCTTCGATGCGGCCGACGTCATTGTCGAACGGCACGGTCCGATCGATCCGAGCGTCAGCGTCAAGCAGGACGGCAACGGCGTCCAGATCTTCCAGCCGTCAGGCTTCGCGCGCCCCGCCACCGGCGGCTTCGTACCTAGCCGAAACATCGTTTATTGCGATGCGCGCGGCAATGTAGCGATCCCGGGCGGCAATTCGACCGCGCGGGCCGTGGTGGTGAGCGCCACCGGCCGGGCCCGCGTGACGCGGGGCATCGCCGACATCAACGCATCGCTCGCCACGATCGGCGGAGGCTGCCCGTGATGCCTCGGCACGACACACGAAGCCGTCGCCGCGGTATGCGCGGCGCGACGATGATCGAAACCCTCGTCGCACTCGTCGTGCTGTCGATCGGTCTGCTCGGCATCGCGGCACTCTTCGTCACCTCGATGCGCTCGGCACGAAGCTCCGTGTCGCGACTGCATGCGATCAACTTCGTGTCGGACATGAGCGAGCGCATCCGCGCCAATCCGACCGCGAAGGCTGCCTACGCGGGTGCCCCGGCCGACATGGGCTGTATCGGCGGCGCCCTCTATGCGGTCAACTGCACGCCGGCGCAGATGGCGGCAACCGATCTGTTCGTGTGGACGGCACAGGTGAACGCACTGCTGCCGAACGCGAACGCCCAGACCAGCGTCGTCTTCGTGGCGGGCCCGCCGGACATCTACACGATCTCGGTGCAGTGGAACGAGCCGGGCGAGCCGCTGCCGCTCAGCTACACAGCGAACCTCGCCCTATGACGCGAACCGCCCCACCGCCGAAGTCCGTCGGTCACGCCAGACGCCTGGCGCGCGGGGTGACGCTCGTCGAGCTGATGATCGCAATGACCATCGGTGTCGGGCTGCTCGTCGGCGTGCTGACCGTTTACAGCGAGTCGAGCAAGGCCTACGAGGTATCCGAGGGAACGGCCCGCCTGCAGGAGACCGCGACCTACGCGATGGGCGTCATCGAGCCGGACCTGCGGATGGCCGAGTATTGGGGCCTCTACAAGGGAGGTTCCTCGGTTACCGGCTTTGCGCTGCAGACGGCTGCCGTCGGCGCCATCGGTGGTGCATCGGCCGTGCGCTGCGGCAACAACTTCTCCATCGACCTGTCGACTCCGGTCGAGGGCCGCAACAACCAGTACCTTCTCGGCTGCGCTGCCTATCTCAACCGGCCGATGCTGTCCGGTGACACGCTGACCGTACGGCGGGCGTCGACCGCGGTCACGACCGTCGCGCCGGCCACGGCCGGTCCGCTGCGGATCTGCACCACCCGGGCGGCCGCGGTGCTGGTCAACGTCGCGCCGCCCGCCAACTGCCCGACGGCGCCTGCGGGGACGGGCCAGGTGGCGGACCTGATCGTCAACACCTACTACATCGCGCGCGATTCCCAGCGCGTCGGCGGCGCGAACACGCCCGCCCTTCGGGTCATCTCGCTCACCGGCCCGACGGTTGTCGCCCCCGACTTCGTCGATACCGAGGTCGTTTCCGGCGTCGAGGACCTGCAGGTCCAGTTCGGGATCGACCCGAGCGGTATTTCCTGCACTGCCTCGCAGTACATCAATCCGCTGCCGGCCGCGCAGTTGCCGCCGACGCCGGCGGTCGGGCTGGGCCAGATCGTCTCGGTACGCGTCTGGCTCCTGGTTCGCGCCGATACGCCCGAGACCGGCTTCATCGACGCCACGATCTACCAGTACGGAGATCGCTCGGTCGCCAACGGCATCACCAACAACCTCAACTCGGTCGCCGCGCGCACGCTTGCCTACCAGCCGAACGACGGTTTCCGGCGAATTCTCGTGTCGCGCACCGTCATGCTGCGCAACGGCGTGGGGTGCTGAGCATGAACGCCATCCACACCGCCGCCCCATGCAGCCGGAGACGGGTTCGTGACGGGGGCTTCGTGCTCGTACTCGCGCTGGTGCTGCTGCTTGTGCTGACCACGCTCGCCGTGTCCGGCGTGACCTCGAGCTCTCTGCAGTTCACTATCGCCGGCAACGCTCAGCAGCACTCGGGTGCGTTCATGGCGGCTGAAAGCGGCCTCGCCACGGCGATGGTCAACGGCACGTTCGATCCGACCGTGCCGGCCCAGGTGATGAACCAGGCCGTGCCGAACGCACCGACCGACACCTTCACCGTAACGATCCAGCCGGCGCTGAACGGCGCACCGCAGCCGCCTCCGCCGGGGTTCAGCATCAACAGCTTCTCCTCGTACATCTTCGACGTGGCAAGCGTGGGCCAGTCTGTGCGCGGCTCATCGACGACCCACGCCGAGGGTGTCGCGGTGGTGTCACCGTTGGGCAACCCCGGAGGATGCACGGTGCAGCCGTGCCCCCAACAGTGGAATTGAAACTCGCGAGGTTATGCCCATGATCAACGCCACGAAGACGCCACGGCTACTCCGATCGCTGCGGGTGATTGTCGCGCTCGGCGGATTGTCAGGATCCCTCGCCGGAGCGACGCCGCCGCCGCCCGGTGTCGACGTGCTTGCGGTCGAGACCGACTCGTCGCGCATCATCGTCCCCGCCGATCCGTCCGGGAGGGTCTCGGTCACGACCTGCCCGACCTGCCCGACCCTGAGTCTCGGCATCACGCCGAAGACCGAATTTCTGATCGACAACCGGTCCGTCAGCGTCGCCGAATGGAAGGCTTTCGCTGGCAAGGGCTACACCTACGGGGTCGATGCCGTCTACGCGCAGAAGGACAAGACTCTCCTGACGCTGACCATCAACTCTGCCGCCAAGCTCGACGCGGCGCGTCGCTAACCACGGGCACCTGTCCGGAGGACTCTGACGATGTCACACGCGAAACTCAACCCGCATTCGGTACTCGGTCGGTCTGTGCTGCTCCCGGCTGTCATGACGACGCTACTGGCTTCCGGCGTGGCCCGGGCCGACGACAGCGAGATCTTCCTCAACACGCGGACGGTCTCGGCCCCGAACATCCTCCTCGTGCTCGACACGTCGGGCAGCATGGGCTCTACCGTGTATTCGCGTGCGCCGTACGATGCCACCCAGACCTACACCGGCAGCTGCAACTCGGCCAACGCCTACATCGCCGCGGCGAGCGCCGCCGGTACGCCGCCGACCTGCAGTGCGGCCAGCTTCCCGATCGCCTCCATGGTGTGCACGACCGGCACGAAGGCGCTCAGCGGCTCGGGTTCACCGGGCTACTTTTCGGATTCGATGGTTCGCTGGACCAAGACGACCGGCACCCCGGCGGCGTATTTCTGGAGCTACCTGCTTACCTCGACCGGTGGTACCGACATTGCCTGTCGCAGTGACAACGTATCGGGAAACGCCAAGATCCCGACCGTCTACGTCGGGCCCGTCAACGGTCCGACGACGGAGTGGACCACGTGGATCGATCCCTCGATCGGCAACCCGGCTTCCTACTGGGAATCGACCAGCAGCCCGAAGCCCGTCTACACGGTCTACAGCGGCAACTACCTGAACTGGCTGTACCTGTCGAATCCACCGCAGGTCAACATCGGCAATCGTCTCAGCGTCGTGCGCAAGGCCGCGACCAATCTGATGAACTCCGTGCCGCAAAACTGGAATTTCGGCCTCATGCGCTACAGCTCGAACGGCACGGGCGGCATGGTGGCCGACCCGATCGGCCCGCTCAGCAGCAACATTACCCAGCTGACGACCGACATGAACTCGTGGTCTCCCGGCGGTTCGACGCCGCTCAGCGAGACGCTCTATGAAGCCTACCTCTACTACGCCGGCCTGCCGGTGTACTACGGTCTCAAGTCGACGCCGTTCAACAGCGTCGCCTCGTCGCGCTCCGGGAATAGCTACGTCAGCCCGATCACGGCCTCCTGCCAGAAAAGCTTCGTGATCTTCCTGACCGACGGCCAGCCGAACGTCGACACGGCCGGCAACACCGTCATGGGCCAGCTGCCGACCTACCCGAACCCGCAGCCGCTGCAGTTGCCGTCGATGAAGCCGGCCGGTGGCTGCGACGACCCGACCAAGTACCCGTATTCGCACAGCCTCAGCCCCAACCTGGGCTCCTCGAATGCCACCGACGGCATCTGTGGTGGCGCGGTTGCAGCCCACATGTACAACTCGGACGTCAGTCCGTCGCAGCCCGGGATCCAGAACGTCCAGACCTATTTCATCGGCTTCGGCAGCGACTTCAGCGCCAACAGCAAGAACCCGAGCCTCACGGCCGAGATCGACTACCTGCAGGGCGTGGCGTCGCGCGGCGGTGGCAAGGCCTACACGGCGACCGACCTGACGGGTCTTGAGAGCGTGTTCACGTCGATCGCGAGCAATATCCTGCAGCAGTCGGCGACGTTCGTGGCGCCGGTCGTGCCGGTCAACGCGTTCAACCCGACGCAGACCCTGAACGACGTCTATCTCTCCCTGTTCGAGTCCTCGCCGACCTACCACTGGCCGGGCAACCTGAAAAAGTACGCGCTGCTGAACGGCAACCTCGTTGACGCCAACGGGTCGCCGGCCGTCGACCCGTCGACGCAGACGCTGCGCACGAGCGCACAGAGCTTCTGGTCCACCGTCGTCGATGGTGCCGACGTCAAGGCGGGCGGCGCCGCCTCGCAGCTGCCGGGCTGGGATCCGTCGAGCAGTCCGCCGCGCGTCATCTACACGCTGACGAGTGGCGGATCCGGCTCGGGCGCGATCGACCTGTCATCGAGCTCGAGCTACCAGTTCGCGGTCACCAACACGGCGATCACGGCCGCGATGCTCGGCGCCAGCGGCGCTTCCGATACGGAGCGCGCTAATATCATCAACTACGCCCGTGGCGAGGACCTGAAGAACATCAACAACAACGGCCTCACGACCGATTCGCGGCTGACGATGGGCGACGCGCTGCATGCGAACCCCGCGATCGTGATTTACGGCGGTACGACCGCCAACGCGGACGTGCGTGACGCGGTCATCTACCGACCGGACAACGACGGCATGCTGCACGCGATTTCGGGGGCGACCGGCCAGGAGCTGTGGGCGTTCATCCCGCCGGAGGCGCTGAGCCAGATGGCCGCGCTTTACGCCGATCCCGCGCTTTCCGCGAAGCACTACGTGCTGGACGGCTCCGTGCGGGTCATCAAGTTCGACGTCAACAACGACGGCATCGTGGATCCGTCGGCCGGCGATCGCGTCGTGATCTACTTCGGGCAGGGCCGCGGCGGTCTCGCCTATTACGCGATGGACGTCACCGACCGCAACCACCCGAAGTTCCTCTGGAGCACCGGGGCCGGCCTGCCCAACCACGGCCAGGCGTGGGGAACGCCGTCCGTCGCCACCATCAACATCGCTGGAGCCACTCAGAACAGCCAGAAGCTCGTCCTCGTGATCGGCGGTGGCTACGATCCGGCGGAGGATGCCACATCGGGCTACCGCTCCGCCGACAGCGTGGGCAACGCGATCTACTTCATCGACGCGCTGTACGGCACGCTGCTCTGGTCGGCAAGCAACTCCGGCGCGGATCTCAATCTCGCCAGGATGCACCATGCGATCCCGAGCGACGTGCTGACGCTCGATACCAATTCCGACGGTTTCGTGGACCGCATGTACGTCGGCGACATGGCCGGCCAGGTATGGCGTTTCGACATCGCCAACGGCAGCCCGCGGTCGAGCCTGGTCGCGGGCGGCGTGATCGCCTCGCTCGGGGCCGCGGACGGCGGCTCGGCGACCAACAACCGCCGCTTCTACAACGCGCCGGACGCCGCAGTCGTTGCGACCGCCGGTACTCCTGCCTATATCAGCGTTGGCATAGGTTCGGGTTATCGCGGCCATCCGCTCAATACGGATACGCAGGACTACTACTTTTCGGTCCGTGACTACCAGGCGTTCACGGCGCGCACGCAGGCGAACTACGATGCCGCCCAGGTCCGCAGTTTCACGGACCTGCTTGACATCACCTCGACGCCCGTAAATCCGAAAATCCCGTCGGGGTCGGCCGGCTGGAAACTCTCCTTCACGAACTCCGGCGAGAAGGTGCTCTCGTCCTCGGTGACCTTCGCCAACGTGGTCCTGTTCACGACCTACACGCCGACTTCGGCGGTCACCAACTGTTCGCCGAGCGTCGGTGTCAACCGCTACTACGCCATCAACGTCTGGGACGGCTCGCCCGCACTCAACCTGCACAATGGCAACAACCAGACCGCCCTTGACCGCTACCAGACGTTGACCCAGGCCGGCATCGCGCCGAATGCGACCCTGGTCATCTCCAACATCAGCGACAACCAGGCCAACAAGAACAACCAGTCCACCTACGTGCCGCCGAGCGCGTGCGCGGGCGACCCGTCCTGCAGCAACACCGGAAAGGCATACATCTATTTTGGGTCCGAGCGCCCCAATGGCGGACCAAATGGTCCTCCCGTATTGACCTACGGTTCCCGCGTGCGGACGTACTGGAATGCCAACGATGCGCAGTAACCACCCCCACCGCGGGCGGACGCGCCGCGCCGCCGCAGGCTTCACGCTGATCGAGCTGATGATCGCCTGCGGGATCGTCGCGATCCTGGCGTCCATCGCGATCAGCACGTACCGCAACCAGACGCTGCGTGCCAACCGCACCGACGGGCGGACGATCCTGATGCAGATCCAGCTCGCGGAGCAGAAGTTCTTCCTGCAGAACAACACCTACACCGTGAACATCGCCGCCGCGCCGCCGGTCGGGCTCGGCATGCCGGCGGTCAGCCCGCGCGGCTATTACGCGATGGCGGTTGCGCCCGGCAACACCGGCATCGGCACCTCGTTCGTGGCCTCGGCCACGGCCCAGGCCAATCAGGTGAAGGACGACCCGAACTGCCTCATCTTCACCGTCGACGATTCCGGCAACCGCACGCCGGACGACACCGCGACCGCCTGCTGGCACTGAGTGGAGCCCCGGCGAGGCACGCGCCTCGCGGGCGGGCCAGCGGAACGCCGCTAGCGGCGGGCACGCATGCTGAGACGGATCTCGTACAGGTGCGGCCAGTTCTTGCCGGTCACGAACAGCCGGTCGTTGCGGGCGTCGTAGGCGATGCCGTTCAGCACGTCGGTCTCACCCGGCACCGTCTCGGCGGCCGGCAACAGACCCGTCAGGTCGATCACGGAGCGCACCTCGCCGGTCGCGGGATCGATGCGCACGATGAAGTTCGTCTGCCAGACGTTGGCGTAGATCTCGCCGCGGATCCACTCGAGTTCGTTGAGGTTGCGCAGCGGCTTGCCGTCTAGGTGCACTGCGAGCCGGCCGGTCTCGGCGAGCGTCGCCGGATCGAGGAAGCGCAGTTCCGCGCTGCCGTCGCTCATGATGATCCGCTGCCCGTCCTGGGTCAGGCCCCAGCCCTCGCCGCGGTAGGCGAAGCGCCGCTCGACCTTGAAGGTATCGAGCGCACGCACGAAACCCACTTCCGTCTTGTAGGTCAGCGAAATCAGCCGGCTGCCGACGTTGACGATGCCCTCGCCGAAGAGGTCCTTCGGCAGGTCGATCCGGCGGACGATGGCACCGCTCTCCGGGCGCACCTTGCGGATCGTCGACTGGCCTTCGAGGCCGGTGCTCTCGTACAGGTAGCCGTCAAGGTAAAAGAGGCCCTCGGTAAAGGCATGCCGGTCGTGCGGGTAGACGTGGACGACCTCGTAGCCGTAGACCGCGACCGCAGCCGGGGCCGCGGGCGCCGCCAAAAGACCGAACAGGACACCGGCCATGGCGGGCCCGAGTCGTCGCCCTCGCGGCGGGCGGGCAGGACGGGACGAAGGGCAGGCGCGCATCGCCAAGGTCGCGCGCGCTAGAGCGCGCCGCCGACCGAGAACGGGCGCCGGCCGCTGCCGTCGGCGGGGCCGAGCATGTCGAGGACGGGGCCCAAGTCCGCCGGCGTATCGCTCTTGCGGCCAAGCGTGCCGTCGAAGCGGTAGGTCCGGTCGGGGGCGAGCGTGAGCCGGGCCTCGACCGTGAGCGGCGCCTTCACGTCGTGCAGGGTCGCGGCGATGCCGCCCGCCGGCGTGGGCGCAGCACCCGTCGCGGGAAAGGTCAGGAGGTAGCTGCCGAGCGGTTGCGGCGAGGCGGCGAGGAGCAGGTCGTCGACGGCGACCGTGCCGCTGAGCGCGACCGGCCAGCCGTGCACGAGTCGCATCGAACCGAGGCGTGCCGCCAGGCGTCCACGCGCCGCCGGCAGGCTCGTGCTGCCGCTGGCCGCGGCGAGCACGGCAAGCGGTGCGGTGACCGTCATCCGGTCGAGGTCGAGCCGCCCGCCGGGGCCGGCGCCGACATCGCCTTCGGCCGTGAACTGCGTTCCCGCCACCCGGACGTGGTAGCCGAGACGCAGCCCGAGCAGGGCGAGGGGCCGCCAGTGCCACTCGACGGGTCCGAGCGCGTTGCCGCGCACAACTAGGTCATCGGCCCCGCCGGCGATGAGCGAGCCGTGCGCTCCCGGCAGGCTGACATCGGCCGGCAACCGACCGGTCAGCAGGGTCACCGGCGCGCTGACGGCGAGCACGATGAGAAAGCTCGTCAGGCCGATCGCAGCGAGGTGGACGGGACGCACGCCGCTGCTCAGGGCCGGGCCAGCGTCAGCGTGGCGTTCACCTGGCCGGGGTTCGCGGTGCGGTCGATCGCCGCGGACTGCACGGCGACACCGGCCGTCTGCTGCAGGCGGATCAGCCAGCCCACCAGGGAATCGAACGGCGCGTTTTCGAGCCGCACCTTGAGCTGGCCCGTGCCGATGGGATCGGTGCCGGCGAGCGTGAGGCCGGCCTCGCGGCTGCTGGCATCGACCACGCTGATCAGCGTCTGCCCGTCGGCCGTCGGGTGCGGCGCGTTCTCGAGGACGGGCAGCACGCTCTGCAGGTAGGCGAGATCCGCGCGCTTGGTCGCGACGCGGCGCTCGAGCTTGCCGACCACGGTGTTGAGGCCCGAGGCAATCGACAGCAGGAGGAGCACGGGGACCACGACCGCGGCTGCCCTGAGCAGGCGCTGCTCGTTCGGCTGGCGCGACCGGTACCAGGCCAGCAGCTCATCGCGCCACGCGGTGAAGGGCAGGGTGACGGTCGGGCGGGGGAAACGGGGAAGTGCCATCAGGAACCCTTCACCTGGACGTGGCCCTGGTAATGCGATTCCTTCTGGGTCGCGCCCTGCATCGCCGCGTTCAGCCCGTGCGCGGCGACCGCCTGCTGGAAGTGGTCGAGCGCGCCGACATCCGGCGCATCGAGGGTCAGGTCCGTGGTGCCGTCGCGGTAGTTGAGCGTCGAGAGGCTCGTGTTCGGTGCCTCGCCGATGGCCTGGGCGACGATGCCGAGCGTGCCGAGCAGCCCGTTGTGACCGGCGCCGGCCACCGCGCGGACGCGGCCCTCGGCGACCGCCCGCAGGTTCGGCAGGCGCGCCGGGTTGCTGATGTCCGGCATCGCGTCGCGCGCGACGGCGAGGATCTCGCTGTCGAGCTTGCGGTCCTCGGCGCGCAGGTGCACCCAGCTGTAGATCTGGCTGCCGGTGTGCAGCACGTAGAAAAGGCCGAAGAGCGCGGCCGCGAGCCGCCAGCGCGACCACTGGCCACCCCAGTCGCCGCGCGGCGCGTACACGCCCTGCAGCAGGCTGAACGGCGGCTGGGTGACGGCGGTGGCCGCCAGGAGCCCGAGCGGCCCGTCGGTCAGCAGCTGCACGTTCAGCGTCGCCACCGAGTCGCGCAGGGCATCGAAGGTCGGCTGCTGGGCGGCGTAGTCGGCGGCCGAGGCGTAGACGAGGACGTGGGTCTGGTCGCGGGACCCGGCCGGCGGCGGCAGCCCGACCAGGCGCAGGCTCGCCGCGAGCGGCTCGGCTTCGATGACGATGCCGGGCTGGCCCGGCGGGCGCGCCATCAGCCGCGGCCCCTCGCAGACCAGCACCGTGTGCGACGGGTTCGCCGGCAGCAGCATGGCCTCGGAGTACAGGAAATCGGGCGTCAGGCCGGCCGCGGTGAAGTCCGCCAGCCAGCCGGCGATCCGCTCGCGCTCGACGGCCGCGGTCGGTACCCGCCCGTCGTGGCCGCGACCGACCGCGAAGTGCAGCGACTCGACGTCGCCCGCGAGACTGTCCTCGAGCGCGTAGGGCACGGCCTGCAGCAGGCGGCCGCTCTTGAGCGGGATTTCCGGCTCGGCGAGCGCGACGTCGCCCCCCGGGACGATCACGATCAGCCGTCGCCCGCGACTGGCGGACGCGGCGTCCCCGAGCGTACCCGCGGCGAGTTCGGCCAGCGGCCGGCCGCCGGCATCGACGGTGAGCCACTCGACCCGTCCGGGAGCTGTCAGGCGCAATACGCAAAAATCCGCCATGGGCTCCTCAGAGGTCGCTGCCGAAACTGCGCAGCACCGGCCTCGAGGCCGGGCCGTTGCGCTGCAAAAGAGTGTAGAGGGTGAACTCCGCACTGCCAATACTGACCACGACCGTCGCCTTGAACCACGACGAACTCTCGCCGAGGTACTTGGCGCCGTTCTTGGCGCCGCTCAGCAGGTTCCAGTCATTGGGACTGACCATCGTGCGCACGTCATCGTTCAACGGGAAGCAGCCCTTCTGGCGGTTGCGGGCGAGGCTCTTCGGATCCTGCGTGAAGTTCGTCTTCATCGACTCGGCGAGCGTGCTCAGCACCAGCGGGCCGGCGGTGCAGGTGTTGATCGTCGACGGGGCCGGCAGGGCGGTGACATAAGGACTGAGGCGGGCGTAGCGGTCGGGCCCGAAACCGGGCAGCGAGAGGAGCTCGGAGGTGGTGATCAGGCGCTGGTTGGCGGCGAGATACGGCGGCGACTGGCTGGTGTAGGCGTTGTCCTCGGCGCCGTCGGGAAGTGTGACGTTGTTGTTGCGGTCGATCCAGTCGACGATCAGGTTCGCCCACTTGTCCTCGAGCTCGAGCGCCCGCAGCATGCGCCGCAGGTGCGCGACCGCGAGCTCGTTCGGCGTGTCGTCGGCATTGACGAGGTTGTTCAGGTTGAAGCGACCCTGCATGTCCTCGAGCGAGCCCTGCACGGTGCCGCCGTCGACCGGCAGCGGCGGCAGCGGCGTCGCCCAGATCTGGTCGAGCGAATCGCGGTTGCCGCCGTTCTGCTTCTGCTCGAAGAGGATTTCCTGCGCCCAGACCTCGGCGCCGAGCGCAATCTCGAAGGCCTGTTCCTGGAGGAAGGAGTTTGCGGCACGGCGCTGCTCGAGCGCGGCCTGCGAGCCGATCCGGGTCGCGAACATCGTCGCGAGCGCCACGACCACCAGCGCGAGTATCAGGGCGATGCCGCGCTGGCGCCTCATCCCGGCACCTCGACGAGGCGGACGATGCGCCCGTAGTCGCGCAGCTCGAGCGTGATCTCGACGGCACGCGGCCGTTCCCGCGGCAGTGCCGGCACCGTCACGGCCGGCACCTGCGGCGTGCCCTGGCCGGTGCCGCGCGGATTGCCGGCGCCGTTGCCGGGATTCGCTGGCGGCGCGCCCGGCAGCGGGGCGGAGTTCAGCGGCGGCCAGGTCGTCAGCCAGCTGCTGTCGGCGGAGACGAGCGGGGGCGGCGAGGTGAGCGGGACGTTAGCGGGGGTGCCGTTGCCGGAGGGCCCGGCCTGGCCGCCCGGCACGTTGGCGATGCCCGTGCCCGCGGGCAGGTAACGGAGCGCCACCCGGGTCACCCCCGTCAGGAGCTCGCGCTTCACGGGGACCGCCGACAGCGGTACGTCGAGCGCGGTCGTGTAGGCGCGCACCAGCACGCCGTGCTCGCTGTCGAAGCGGTAGCTGACCCGCTGCAGGGTCGGCCGGGGCAGCCCCGCGCTGTTCGACCAGCCCGCGCGCGTGAGAACGACCAGGTCCTGGCTGCGGGCATCGGCGATGAGGGCGGGCGAGTATTCGCTGCCGGTCGGCTGGCGGATCGGTCGCGGCGCGAGCTGCTCGAAGTCGGTCACGAGCTGGTGGACCGCGCCTTCGACTTCGCGTGAGCGCGAGAAGCTCGTCTGCGTGGCCTCGCGTGCCTTCATGACATAGGACAGCGTGCCGTAGGCGAAGGCCGAGAGCACCGCGAGCAGGAAGATCGCGACCAGGAGTTCAATCAGCGTGAAGCCGCGTGAGCGCGGTGAAGGGCCGGCGTTCACTGCGTGGTCCCGCCGTTGGGGTTGGGGGCGGGCGGGGTCGGCGACGGGTTCACGGGCGGCGTCGTGCCGGGCCCGCTGACGTTGGTGGCGCCGCCGGGGGAATTCGCGCCGTTCTGGCCCTGGCTTGGCGACTGCTCCCAGTTGACGGTGCTCGCGGGCGAGGAGCTCTGCACGCGGCCGACGAAGCCGGTGACCTTGGCCCGCGTCGCGTCCTCCGGGTCGTCACTGAGCCAGACCCTGACGTCGACGCGGCGGATGCCCTTGACCTCGGTCTGCGTCACCTTCTGTTCCCAGTGCCACTGGAAGTTGCCGTAGTCCTCGTCGCCGCGGGTCGTGTCGAGCGGGGGCAGCGCGCCGGCGAGTCGCGCCTTGACCACGTGGTTGGCGGCGATCCAGCCGGCAAGCGTGCGGGTGTGCTGGTTGCTCGCGCCCGAGGTGCTGTTGGTGACCACGGCCAGAACCGCCGCAAGGCCGATCGCGGCGATGCCGATGGCGACCAGCACCTCGATCAGCGTGAACCCCGCGCCGCGCCGGTTCACGGCACGTCAGCCTGGTCGGGTGAGCGGACCTTGATCGCCCCGTCGGCCGACTGCTCGAGGGTATAGGACCGGCTCTCGCCGTCGCGGCGGAACTCGAGGCGGTACGGCGCGACCTCGCCGCCGGCATAGAAGAGGAGCTGCGGGTGCGCGGACTCGCGGCGCCGGTCGGTGCCGGTAGCAAGCTCGGCGGCTGCATCGAGCTGCTCGCTCGCCGCCGGCGGCTCCTCGTCCAGCTGCACCGGTCGGCCTTCGAGCGTCAGGCCGAACTTGAGACCGGGTGGCAGGGTGTGCACGGCGTACAGCCGGTCGTCACGGACCGTTTCCCAGCGTTGGCGGCGCGGCGAGTAGACGTAGACCTCGTAGCTCGACCGCTGCACGCGCACGCCGAAGTCCCGGCCTTCGAGTTCGGCTTCCTGCATGGCGGTGGCGACGACATCCTCGAAGCGCTCGACTTCCGCGTCGCGGGCCCGATCGCCACCGAGGGCACCGATCGACAGGACGCCAAGCGCGGTCAGGATCGCGATGATCACGACCACGACCATGACCTCGAGCAGCGTGAAGCCACGCTGCGCGCCGATCGGGTCGGGGTTACTTGATCTCCCGCGCGTTGATATCGGCATCGACACCCTCGCCGCCCACCTGGCCGTCCGCGCCGAGTGTGTACAGATCGTACGGCGCGCCGTTGGTTCCCGGTGCCACGTAGACGTAGTCGCGGCCCCAGGGGTCCTTGGCGAGCTGCTTGACGTAGCCCTCGGCGCGGTAGTTCGTCAGCGTCGGATCGCTCGGCTTCTTGACGAGGGACTCGAGGCCCTGCTCGGTGTTGGGGTACTTGAAGTTGTCGAGCTTGTAGAGATCGAGCGCCGATTCGTACATGCGCAGGTCGTTCTTCGCCTTGGTGACGCGCGCATCGTCGATGCGGCCGAGGATCTGCGGCGCGACGAGCGTCGCCAGGATGGCGAGGATGACGACCACCACCATGATCTCGATGAGGGTGAAGCCGCGGGCCTTGGTGACGCCGTGGCTGCGGTCGCGGACCGCGCGGGGAAAGCTCTGCATGGGCTAGACTCGACTGCAGTTCGACGGGAGCGCAATGATACCAGAAGGACCCCGGCCAGCCGCGCCAGCCGCCGCCACGGAGCGTGCTGCCGGCGTGCGGGAACTTATCCTCGCCGTCGTGGTCCTGTGCGCGCTGGCACTCGGCGGATCGCGCCTGACGATGTTGCTGCAATATGACCGCGAGGCCGTGGCCGCGGGGCAGTACTGGCGTCTGCTGACGGCGCACCTCGTGCACCTCGGCTGGGATCACCTCGCACTGAACGTGGCCGGACTTGCGGGCCTGTGGTGGCTCTATGGCGAGCTCTACAGTGCGCGCCAGTGGCTCGTTCTCGTCATCGCCTGCGCGCTCCTGATCAGCCTCGCGCTCTACCTCGCCTCGCCGGGCGTTGCCTGGTACGTCGGACTCTCCGGCGTGCTGCACGGGTTGTGGGCCGCGGGGGCGTTGCGCCTCTACCGGACCTCCCGCCTCGAGAGTCTCGCGGCGCTCTCGGTCCTCCTCGTCAAGCTGCTGCTCGAGTACCGCTTCGGGCCGCTGTCGGCCGGACCCGGCGACGGGCTGCCGGTGCTTACCGTGGCGCACCGTTACGGCGCCCTCGCGGGCCTGGCCTCGGCCTCGCTGGCCGCGGCCGCGGCCGCGGCGGGCAAGCACCGGCGCCGGCAATCGCTATAATCCGCGCGGTCAGCGACGGAGGCAGACGATGTCCATCGGTATGGTATTCCCGGGCCAGGGATCGCAGGCGATCGGCATGCAGGCCGGCTTCGCCGACGAGCCTATCGTTCGCAGCACCTACGCGCAGGCCTCCGAGGTGCTCGGCCTCGACCTGTGGGCGATTGCCCAGGCCGGCCCGGCGGAGGCGATCAACCGCACGCAGAACACCCAGCCGCTGGTCCTGACCGCCGGTGTGGCGCTCTACCGGCTCTGGCAGGCACGGGGTGGCACGGCGCCCGCGCTCCTTGCCGGCCACAGCCTCGGCGAGTTCACGGCGCTCGTCTGCGGTGGCGCGCTCGGCTTTACGGACGCGGTCGGCCTCGTGCGAACGCGGGCGACCCTGATGCAAGAGGCCGTGCCCGAGGGCGTCGGTGCCATGGCCGCGATCCTCGGGCTCGACGATGCCGAGGTCGAGGCCGCCTGCCGCGAGGCCGCGGGCTCCGAGGTGGTCGAGCCCGTCAACTACAACCAGCCGGGCCAGCTCGTCATCGCCGGCCACGCGCCGGCGGTCGAGCGGGCGATGGCTGCCGCCAAGGCCCGGGGTGCCAAGCGGGCGCTGCCGCTGCCGGTCAGCGTGCCCGCGCACAGCTCGCTCCTCGCCGGGGCAGCCGCCGAGTTCGCCAGCGCCATCGCCGGTGTGGCCCTGGAAACGCCCGCCATCCCGGTCCTCGGCATCGGCGCGCTGGTCGAGTGCGGCCCGGGCAAGGTGCTCACGGGGCTGAACCGGCGCATTGTCAGCGACAAGGCCTTCGGGGTGTATTCGACCGACGACCCCGCCGCCCTGGCGGCGGCGCTCGCGGCCACCGCCGGTTGAGCCGCACCGACCCCGGCCGTCCGGCACACGCAAGCTAAGGGACTAAGCCCATGAACGAGTCGTTTTTCAGCATCCCGGGCGACGTCGCCCTCGTCAGCGGGGCCTCGCGCGGCATCGGCCGGGCCTGCCTGCACGCGCTCGCGGCGGCCGGCGCAACCGTGATCGGCACGGCGACGACGCCCGAGGGCGCCGCGCGGATCGGTACGGAGCTGGCGGCGGCCGGCTTGCGCGGCCGGGGGCTCGTGCTCGACGTCACGAGCGAGGCGAGCGTGGCGGCGGCGCTTGCCGACATCGGCGCCCGGGAGGGGCCCGTCGGCATCCTCGTCAACAACGCCGGCATCACACGCGACGGCCTTTTAATGCGTATGAAATCAGAGGATTGGAGCGAAATCCTCGATACGAATCTCAGCTCCGTGTTCCGCCTGTCCAAGGCCGTTCTGCGCGACATGATGAAGGCACGCCGGGGGCGGATCATCAGCATCGCCTCGGTGGTCGGGCAGACCGGTAACGCCGGACAGAGCAACTACGCCGCGGCCAAGGCCGGCATCGTCGGCTTCTCCAAGTCGCTGAGCCGCGAGGTCGCTTCCCGCAACATCACCGTCAACGTCGTTGCGCCGGGCTTCATCGACACCGACATGACGCGGGCCCTGAGCGAGGAGCAGCGCGGCTCCCTGATGCAGCAGATTCCGCTCGCCCGGCTCGGCACGCCGGACGACGTCGCCGCCGCGGTGGTCTACCTGGCCGCCCCGGCCGGCGCCTACCTGACCGGCCAGACCCTGTCGGTCAACGGCGGCATGTACCTCGGCTAGTCCGCCCGAAACGGGCCGGGGTCGCTGCCGCTGCACCGACAGATCCCGTTAAGAGATTGATTTTCAATATAAAAGGGTTGATGGCCCCACGACACGATTTCCCATAAAATACGGCGGATGCCGGTCCTGGGACTGGCACACCGCGGGCCGGGGCTGGCGGGTCGGAGCGCACAGCGTTCCGCCTGCGATCCCCGGGCCACGCCGCCTTCACTACAGAGGACTACCAAACGATGAGCAGCGTTGAAGAGAGGGTCAAGAAGATCGTCGCGGAGCAGCTGGGCGTAAAAGAAGAAGAGGTCACCAGCGATGCGTCTTTCGTCGACGATCTCGGTGCTGACTCGCTGGACACCGTTGAGCTGGTGATGGCTCTCGAGGAAGAGTTCGAGACGGAAATCCCGGACGAGGACGCCGAGAAGATCACGACGGTTCAGCAGGCGATCACGTACATCAACGAGCATCAGGGTAAGAGCTGACGCTGCTCGCGGTCACCCGGCGGCTGGCCGCCGGGTGACGATTTCCCGTTGAGCAGAGCGGGGTCGCGGGCCTGGACGCGCGCCCGCTGCAGTGAGGAGTAGTCTTGGCGAAGCGACGCGTCGTAGTGACGGGCCTCGGGATCGTGTCCCCCGTGGGCAGCCAGGTGGAGCAGGCCTGGCAGAACATCGTGGCGGGCAGGAGCGGCATCGGCCCGCTGACCCGGTTCGACTGCAGCGCCTACCCGACCCGGTTCGCCGGCGACGTGCAGGGCTTCGTCAGCGAGGACTACATCGAACCCAAGGAAGCGCGCCGCATGGACCTGTTCGTCCAGTATGGCGTCGCGGCAGCCACCCAGGCCTTCCGGGACTCCGGTCTGGTCGTCACCGAGACGAATGCACCGCGCCTGGGTGTGGCGATGGGCGCCGGTATCGGCGGCCTGGACACGATCCAGGCCAGTCACAGCAAGCTGCTGGAGGCGGGCGGACCGCGCAAGGTGTCGCCGTTCTTCGTGCCGGCCAGCATCATCAACATGATTTCCGGTCACGTGTCGATCCGCTACGGGCTGCGCGGACCGAACCTCGCGCTCGTGACCGCCTGCACGACCTCGACGCACTCGATCGGCATCGGCGCGCGGACCATCCAGTACGGCGATGCCGACGTCATGATCACCGGCGGCGCCGAAATGGCCCTGAACCCGCTCGGCGTCGCCGGCTTCTGCCAGGCCCGCGCCCTGTCGGAGCGCAACGACGATCCGCAGGCCGCCAGCCGGCCGTGGGATCGCGACCGCGACGGCTTCGTCATGGCCGACGGCGCCGGTGCGCTGGTGCTCGAGGAATACGAGCACGCGAAAGCTCGCGGCGCCACGATCTATGCGGAGCTCGTCGGCTTCGGCATGAGCGGCGATGCCCATCACGTCACCGCGCCGCCCGAGGACGGCGAGGGCGCGCGGCTGGCCATGGCCAATGCCCTCAACGACGCCGCGATCAACCCGGCGGAGCTCGACTACATCAACGCGCACGGTACCTCGACCCCGCTCGGCGACATCGCCGAGACCATCGCCATCAAGCGGGCACTCGGTGCCGCGGACGCCGCCCGGGTCGCGGTCAGTTCCACCAAGTCCATGACCGGCCACCTGCTGGGCGCGGCCGGCGGTGTCGAGGCGATCTTCACGGTGCTGGCGCTCCGCGATCAGGTGGCGCCGCCGACCATCAATCTCGACAACCCGGATCCGCAGTGCGATCTGGACTACGTGCCGAAGACCGCCCGGCAGATGAAGATCGACGTCGCGCTGTCCAATTCGTTCGGCTTCGGCGGCACCAACGGCAGCCTCGTCTTCCGGCGGCTGCGCTAACGTGGACCGCCTGACGCGTGACCCGCGTCGCTGCCAAGACCGCGCTCGTTAGCCCGATGCCGCACCGGCTCCTGCGCTGGCTCGCCGCCTGCCTGGTCGTTTCGGGACTGGCGGCAGGCTACGTGGCCTACTGGTATACGACGCCGGCCGGCGGCGACGAGACCCGCGTGGTCGTCGACATTCCGCCCGGCGCCGGCGTCCCGGCGATCGCCCGGCTGCTGCGCCGGTCCGGCCGGATCTCCAGCGAACGTCTGTTCGCCGTCTGTACCCGGCTCGACGGTCGCGGCCGGCGCCTGCGCGCCGGTGAGTACGCGATTGCCGGCAACCTGAGCCCGCGGGCCGTGGCGGACGTTCTGATCGAGGGCCGGGTCCTCCTGCATCCGGTCACGCTGGTCGAGGGCTGGACGGTCGCCGAGACGCTCCGGTCCCTGAACGGGCAGGAGGCCCTGCGCGCCGACCTGCCGCCGGCGGCGCTCACCGGAGGCGCGGAGCTCCTCGCGGCGATCGGCCGCCCGGGCGCGGTCAGCGAGGGGCATTTCTTTCCCGACACCTACGCCGTGGCGCGCGGCACGCCGGTCAGCCAGGTGCTGCGCCTGGCCTACGACCGCATGCACGAACTGGCCGGGACGACCTGGAACGGCCGCGCGCCCGACCTGCCGCTCGCCAGCAGCGAGGAGGCGCTGGTGCTGGCCTCGCTGATCGAAAAGGAGACGGCGGCGGGGGACGAGCGGCCGCTGATCGCGGCGGTGTTCATCAACCGGCTGCGCGCGGGCATGCGCCTGCAGACCGACCCGAGCGTGATCTACGGACTCGGTGCGCGCTACGACGGGTCACTGCACCATGCGGATCTTCTGCTCGACACGCCCTACAACACCTACACGCGCGGTGGCCTGCCGCCGACCCCGATCGCGCTGCCGGGCCGCGCGGCGCTGGAGGCGGCCGTCCACCCGGCCACCAGCGATGCGCTCTACTTCGTCGCCCGCGCCGACGGCAGTGGCCGTCACCGGTTCTCGGCGACGCTCGCCGAGCACAATCTCGCGGTCAACCAGTACGTCGAGCGGCTGCGCGACGAGCGCGGGCCGGCGCGGGGCGGTCACTGATGGCACGGCTCCGGCACGGGTTCTTCGTGACCTTCGAGGGCATCGAGGGCGTGGGCAAGTCGACCCAGCTCGCGCGGGCGGCCGACGCCCTCGAGCGTGCCGGTCACCCGGTGCTCAGGACCCGCGAGCCGGGCGGGACGCCGGTGGCGGAGCGCCTGCGCGAGATCGTCTTGAGCGCGGCCGACGAAGCGATCGTGCCGGCGGCCGAGCTCCTGATCATGGCCGCGGCCCGCGCCCAGCACACGGCGCACGTCATCCGGCCGATGCTCGAGGGCGGCCATGTCGTGCTCTGCGATCGCTACGTCGATGCGACCTACGCCTACCAGGGTGGCGGGCGCGGCACGGACGAGCGGACGATCGCGCCGCTGATGGCGCTGGCGACCGGGGACCTCGTGCCGGATCTGACGCTGCTGTTCGACGCGCCGGTCGTCCTCGCGCTCGGCCGTGCGCGCGGCCGCGGTGGCCCGGGCGACCGGATCGAGGCGGAGGCGGTCGGGTTCTTCGAGCGGGTGCGCGCGACCTACCTTGCCCGGGCCCGGGCCGAGCCCGACCGGTTCCGGGTCATCGATGCCAGCCTGACCGAGGACGGGGTCGCCGCCCAGGTCGACCGCCACCTCGCGGCGCTGCTCGGCGGGGTTGCACCGTGAGCCGGCGCAAGCCGGCCGCCGACGCGCCGGAGGTCTCCGCCGCCCTCAGCGAGGCGCGGCTCGCGCTCGG
>CAIMCI010000044.1 GCA_903839465.1 uncultured Pseudomonadota bacterium | reverse complement strand
GCCGATGGTTCAGCAGAAGAAGATCAAGGATTACATCGACGGTCTGCGCAAGGCCGCGAAGATCGAGATCAAGGCCGACACGGCAGCGCCTGCCGCGGCGGCTGCGCCTGCCCCGGCTTTGCCGGCGGCAGCTCCGGCTCCGGCCGCCCAGTAAGGCGCCGCAAGGCCCCTGCGCAGGCGACCCCGCGTGACGCGGGGTCGCCATTTTTTTGTTTGTGCAGGCGTCGTCGGCGAATGGGGCAAACACCGCACGGCACCGGCGCGGTCAGGCCACCGACGTCAGCGCTCGGCTGGCCGCCCACAACGCACCGCGCAGCCCGGCGCGATCGCCAAGTTCGCTCGCAGCAATCCGTATTGGCCGGCGCGTCAGATTGCTGATGGCCAGCTCAACGCGGCACAGCAGTTCAGGGCGTAAGCCGATGCTGCCGCCCAGCACGACGCGTTCGAGGTCGAGGACGACCTGCAGCGAGACGATTGCCAGGGCGACGCGCTGGGCCGTTTCGTCAAGGACGCCGCGGGCGATGGCGTCGCCGTCGTTGACGCGCGCGAAAAGCTCCCGCACCGTAGCCGCCGCGGTTCCGCCGACGCGCCGGTAGCGCTCGATGATGGCCAGCGATCCGACTTCCGATTCAAGAGTGACTGGCACGCCGCCGGGCAGGCCCTGGAGCGGCAGGTCGGCGATCTCGCCGGCTGCCCCCGTCGCGCCGCTGAACGGTCGGCCGTTGAGCAGAAGACCGAGTCCGACGCCCGTGCCCAGCGACAGAAATGCGGCATGCCGGCAACCGACCGCGCCGCCGATGGCGTGTTCGCCGAGCATGGCGAGATTGACATCATTGTGCAGCTCGACGCGAGTACCGAGTCGATCGCTCACGTACTCCGCCACATCCAGGTCCTCGAGACCACGGATGTGCGGAATCTGCGAGATGCGCTGCGAGCGGGGCTCCACGACGCCGGGTACGCCGATGACGACGGCGTTCACTCTGGTCCGCGAACGACCCTCCATGCCAAGCAGGCGATCGGCGGCCGCGACGAGCTGCTCGGCGACGTGCAGTCCACCGCGCGCATCGGTCGGCTCGATGAAATCGTGAAGCAGAGCCCCGCCGGCATCGCCTAACGCCGCCGCAAGCTTTGTCCCGCCGAGGTCGATACCAATACAACAGGCATCCGGTGCCGTCATGGCGGTAGCCTAGGCGGCCCGTGGTGGTGGCAGCCTGAGTGGCAGCGCCGTTGCCAGCTCGCTGCCACCGAAAAACTCCTCGTGGAGCCGACGCAGCGCGACGGAAAGGGCACCGACGACGCCTGCACGCGAGCCGAGAATGCTCGTTCGCACCTCCACCGGCCGTGGCGCGAGGCTGCCGAGAACCGCGGCTACGCGGGTCGCGAGCTCCGGCCGACCGCCGAGCGAGCCGCCGAGGACGAGAACCTGAGGATCGAAGACTGCCACCACCGCACTCGCGGCCATCCCGAGCAGGTGCGCCGTCGCGGCAACGACCGTCGTTGCCGGTGACTCGCCGGCCGCGGCCTCCTCGAACACCTCGACAGCGGTCGTAGCCACAACCCCGCCTTCCGCACGATAACGGCGCAGGACGCCCGCTGCTCCGACCTGATACTCGAGACAGCCTTGCGCACGGGATTCGGCCATCAGGGGATCGCCACCGATCGGCAGATAGCCGATCTCCCCGGCCGCACCATTCTCGCCGCGAACCAGATGGCCGTTGACGAACAGGCCAAGTCCCACACCGCTGCCAAGCGAGAGGAAGGCAACGTTGGCGACGTTCTGGGCGCAGCCGTGCCAGATTTCACCGAGCAGTGCGAGGTTGATATCGTTCTCGAGCACGACTGCGCTGCCGAGCTTTTCGGTCAGCAGGCTGACCACGTTCAGGTGGCCGAGGTCGTTGATGTTCGGCGCGAGCTCAATCGTACCGTCGCGGGGGTTCACTACGCCGGGCGTGCCAAGCACGATCGAACGGATCCGGCTCGGGTGCGTATTGTTCTCCCGCGCCAGGCGGTCTGCCAGGTGCGCGATCTGATCGAGCACCCAGGCCCCGCCGCGCGGATCGGTCGGCTCGCTGCGGTCGGCCAGCACGCGTCCGGCAAGGTCGGCGAGCGCGACGGTGAGCCGTCGGGCACCCAGGTCGATACCGAGCGCATGGCCGCCGTCCGGACTCAATTCGTACAACAGGGCCGTGCGTCCGACGTTGCCACTGGTTCGTCCGGCGGGCCGTACCAGACCCTGACGGACAAACGTGTCGATTACCTCGGAGGTGGTCTGCTTCGACAGGCCGGTCACCTTCGCCAGGGCTGCGCGGGAAATCGGGCTGCGCTGCAACAATGCGTCAAATACCGTCCGACACGATAACTGGCGGGTGACGTTCGATACCGGCGTGGCCATGATCTTCCCTATTAGTTCGGATCTATGCCGAACTATCTTACACTGAATCCTGACTTGGTGCGGCGCAGGTTGACTACGATAGTTGACCAGCGCAATATTCATTCGTCAACCGACCGAATCAATTAACAGGGAAGTCGAGCTCGCACCGCCGCGCACGGGTCAGAGCACCGGCCGTTGCACCGTGGCGGAGCGTTAACGTTGTGCGAGCCGAACCGACAAGGCACCGCCAGGGGGACGTAGACATGAACACACCGGACACCCGCGTACCGATGACTGCCAGGCGCCCGAAGACCGTGGCGCTGGCCGTATCGCTGGCTTTGATGGCGGCTGCCCTGCCCGCCGGCGCAGCACTGCCGCCTGCCGCTACCGATAACCCCACCGAGCCCGCACCCCTTGGCGGTAAACCGCGCACCAACGCGGATTCGCCGGGTCCCTCGCCGGCGCCGGTGGCAGCCGGCGAGCTTGAGGAGATCGTGGTCTCCGGCGTGCGCTTCTCCCAGATGCGCGCCATCGAGATCAAGCGCCTCGCGCCGAGCATCATGGACAGCATTTCCGCCGAGAGCATCGGCCAGTTGCCGGACGTGACGATTACGGATGCGCTGCAGCGCATTACCGGCGTGCAGATCAACCGGGATGGCGGTGTCGGCACGACCCTCAACGTGCGCGGCCTGCCGCAGGTCGGCACGATGCTGAACGGCGAAGTCTTTATCACACCCGACCAGATCGACTCGCAGCAGCCGGATTTCACGACGCTGCCGGCGACCCTGTTCAACCAGGTCGACGTCATCAAGGCGCCGACCGCCGCACTGACCGCGGGTGGCATCAGCGGCTCGGTCGACCTACACACCAACCGGCCGTGGAACTTGCCCAACGGCTTCACCTACAACTACTCCGCCAATGCCGAGCGCGGCAGCGTCACGCGCAAGACCGGCCCGGAGGCCAGCGGCCTCGTCTCCTTCAACGATGATGGCCGCTGGGGTCTTTTGGTCTCCGGCGACTTCTCCGACACGACCCGAGCCAACTCGACGGAGGGTCTCGACCAGTACGGCGTCATCCTCCATGGCGAGAACGCCGCCAGCGCCGGCGGCTACAACGGGTTCCTCGGGGCATGGAACGGTGCGGCGCTCCCCGGCCGTATCCGCGTCTTTCCCGACCAGAGTGTCGACGTCAATGGCGACGGCAAGGCGAACGGGGTATTCATCGGCAGTCAGAGCATCGGTATTAACCAGATCTCCACGGAACGGCGGCGCGAAGCTGGCAATGCCTCGCTGCAGGTGCGGCTCGACCATGGCCTGTCACTGACTGGCGACTACTTCTACGCGCATCAGGAGCAGCACGACCGCAACGTTGGCATCCAGTTCAACTCGACCAACTGGCAGGGCGCGACCTATGTGCCGGTGCACGCCCGCGACACCGGAAGCACGACACTCGGCCAGTACAACACGCCACCTCCGGATCCCAACTGGAGCGGCTCGCACATCTACTCCACCCAGGTCTACCAGAAGTGGCCCGGCGACGTTGAGTCCTACTCGTCCGGCATACGCCGTCGCTCGACGGCGCAGAACGCGAACCTGCAGCTCGACTTCGACAACGGCGGACCGTTCAAGGCCAGCGTGCGCGGCATCCGGGAAACGGCCCGGCAGGAGTACATCGAGACCGACGTCAACATCTCCGACTCCGATGGCTGCCTGTGGGCGGATCCGAACAGCAAGCTGTCGTGCGGTACTTTCGTCTTCCCGACGCAACTCGGCGGTAACCGGGTGTTCAACGCAACCGGCATTCCGCAGAACACGCTGCCGATCATCGCGGACTTTCGCGGCCGCTATCTGTCGGTCGGCCTGCCGGCGCCGCTCGCTACGGCCTTTGCGGATCGCAACGCCTGGACGATGAAAACGCTCGAATCGAACGAGGACTACGAGCGCACGACGGGCATCACGGCGCTGCGCTTTGACGGCGACTACCGCCTGTCGGATGCGCTGGGCCTCAAGTTTGGAGTCCGCGGCAGCAGTCGCGATGCGAGCAACCACGGCTTCACGCTCGTCGCTCCGGTCTACGCCGGGATCGGCGCCAGCGACCCGAACGGCTGCCTCGTCCGTTATCTCGGTGCCGACGTCATCCTCAGCGGGAACGACTCAGGCACGTGGTGCAAGGCGGGCAACGCGGACGGTGCCTTTCGCGGCGGACCGATCTCGTCGCTGCCGATGGCGAAGACCCCTGCACCGCTGGCCAACAATTTCCAGCGCTACAACAACCTGCTCGGCTCCGGCATCAACTTCTGGGCCATCAACCCACGCGCTCTCGACGACCCGATGGGCTACTGGAAGTCGCTCTACCCGGGGGCAACGACGCAGGCCTCGCCCAGCAGCAGCTGGGATGTCGAGCTTCGGGAGACCGCGACTTACCTGCAGACCGACTGGACGTCCTCGGTCGCCGGAATGAAGCTGTCCGGCAATCTGGGCCTGCGCTGGATCCACACCCAGCTCGACGTTACCCAGTACCTCATAGGCCTGCCCGGCCAGTACGGGACCGAGGCTGCGCTCGCCGGCACAGCGGTCACGCGCAGGAGCTACAACGACCTTCTCCCGGCACTGAACCTCGCGCTCAGTCCGGCCGACAAATGGATGCTGCGCTTCGCTGCCTCGAAGAACATGATGCCGCTCAACCTCAGCCAGTGGGGCGGCGGCCTGCAGCTTGGGTACTCGCTGCTGGAAACCGCGCAGGGCCCCATCTACCAGGTCTCGCAGGGCAGCTCGACGGGCAACCCCAAGCTCAATCCCTGGCGGTCGAACAATTACCAGTTTTCGGCTGAGTACTACATCAATCCGCAGAGCATGATCGGGGTCGAGCTCTTCCGCATCAACGTGCAGAGCTTCATCAAGAACGGCGCCGTCACGAACTGCAACCTGCCGGACGAGGACGGCGTCGTGCGCCACCATTGCATCGCCATCTCGCAGCCACTGCAGGGTGAAGGCAACAGCATCCAGGGTGCCGAGTTCGACTACCGCCAGGGATTCTCGTTCCTGCCCGGCGTGCTCCGCAACACCGGCATTGAGCTCAACCTGACCTACGCGCCCAGCAGTTCCGGCCAGCGCGATCTGGCCGGCCGGGACATTCCATTCCAGGACAACTCGGCGCAGTCGGGCAACCTGATCCTGTGGTACCAGGATCGCCAGTTCCAGACCCGGGTTGCCTACAACTACCGCTCGCGCCGCGCGGTCGAGGACAGCGTGGGAGGTATCACTGGCATGGAGATGTACCAGGCGCCGCAGCACTATCTCGACGCCTCGATCGCCTACAAGTTCGACCCGAAGGTCGAGCTCTTTGTCGATGGCACGAACCTGACCAACGAGGCGCAGCGTTACTATCTCGTCTGGACCGACCAGGCGGCGCACTCGACGTTCTCGGAGCGCATGTACGTCGTCGGCGTGCGCGGCCAATGGTGACGTGGACGCGGGCCGGCCTGCTGGCCGGCTGGCTGCTCGCTGGCCTGCCGACTGGCGCGGCCCGCGCGCTCGTCGAACCGGTCGTCGTCGGCCAGCCGGGCAGCGTCACGCCCATTGCCCGCTGGGAGATGCAGTCGACGGCAAAGGCCCCGCAGGCTGGCGCCGACCTGGCGAGCGATGGCTTCGCGACCGACGGCTGGTTCCCGGTCAGCGGGCGGGCGACCGTGATGGCCGGTCTCATCGAGAACGGGCGCTATCCCAACGTCTTCCATAGCGACAATCTGCGCGCGGTGGAGGAGCCGGACGCGAGCGGCACGATGTTCGTCGTTCCGTGGTGGTACCGGACCAGCTTCGTGATCAGCCATATTGCACCGGGCGAGCACACACTTCTGCGCCTGAACGGTCTGAATCCCGCCGCGGAGGTTTGGGTGAACGGCGAGCGGATCGCCGGTACCGACGTCGTGGCGGGCGCCTACCCGGTGGTCGAACTCGATATCACGCGCCACCTGCGCGAGGGGCGCAATACGCTCGCCCTGCGCGTTGCGCCGGCCGAACCGCGCACGCAGCTGTCGATCGGCTGGGTCGACTGGAACCCGACGCCTCCGGACAACAACATGGGGCCATGGCGCGGGGTCGACATCCTGCGCACGGGGCCGGTCCAGCTGCGCTTTCCGGCCGTGCTACCCGACCTCGCGGTGCCCAAACTAGACCGCGCCGACCTCACCGTCGTCGCGGAGCTGCGCAATCTCGACGGCGTTGCCCGTGACGCGACCGTGACCGGCATGGTCGCGGGCGTCCGCCTTGCGCGTACCGTGCGCCTCGCCGCCGGAGAAACGGCGCGCCTCGTCTTCAACCCCGCCAGTGACCGCGGTCTGGCGCTTCGCCACCCGCGCGTCTGGTGGCCGACAGCCCTCGGTGCCCACCCGCTCTACGATCTGACGCTCGCGGCGAGCGTCGATGCGCGCGTCTCCGACACCGCTGCCGCCACGTTCGGCATCCGCCGCGTCGACTACAGGCTTACGGCCGAAGGCTTCGGGCAGTTCCTTATCAACGGCCAGCCGCTCCTGATCCGCGGCGCCGGCTGGACACCCGACCTTTTCCTGCGCGCGGACCCGGCGCGGCTCGCCACCGCGTTCGACTACGTCGACAACCTTGGCCTCAACGCGATCCGCACCGAAGGCAAACTCGAGGACGCGGCGTTCTACGATCTCGCCGACCGACGCGGCATCCTCGTCTTGCCTGGCTGGGAGTGCTGCGACAAATGGGAAGCAGCGGCCAGGACCGGCGGCGAACCCTGGACGGCAGCCGACCAGGCCGTGGCGGTCGCCTCGATGGCGAGCGAGGCCCGGCTGCTGCGCGGCCATCCCTCCGTAATCGGCTTCATGATCGGCAGCGACAATGCACCGCCGCCGGCCGTCGCGTCGGCCTACGTCGCCGCGCTGCACGATGCGGACTGGCCCTTGCCGGTCATCGCCGCGTTGGTCCCGCAGGCGACGGCCGAGACCGGTCCGTCGGGGATGAAGATGGAAGGCCCCTACTCCTGGGTGCCGCCCGCGTACTGGTACGGCACCGAACGGGGTGCGGCGTTCGGCTTTGACTCCGAAGTCAGCGCCGGCGCGTCGATACCGCGCCTTGAGGACCTCAAGTCCATGCTCGGCCCTCAGGAACTCGAGGCGCTGTGGAAATACCCGGAGCAGCGCCAGTACCATGCCTCGGCCGCCTGGTCGGTATTCGCGACCCTGACCCCGTTCGACCGGGCCCTCGCGGCACGCTACGGCGCCTTCCGGGACCTCGAGGACTACGTCAACAAGGCGCAGCTCGACAACTACGACAGCTCGCGGGCGCAGTTCGAGGCCTTCAGCTCGCGACGGGATGGCCCGCGACCGTCGACCGGCGTCATCTACTGGATGCTGAACAGTGCCTGGCCGTCGCTGCACTGGCACTTGTTCGCTGATGGGCTCGAGCCGGCCGGCGCTTTTTCTGGAGCCCGGCTGGCCAACGAAGCGCTCCATATCCAATACGCCTATGACTCAGGCACCGTGCTTGGCGTCAACCAGACTGCCGAGGATCGACGCGGGCTCAAGGCGACGCTCCGGGTCCGCAACCTCGACGGGAGAATCGTCTACACACGCGCCGTGAGCGACATCCGCCTGCCGGCAAGCCGCGCCGAGCCTCTCGCCGTCGTCCCGCCGCTCGCCGGGCTGTCGTCGACCTATTTCGTCGAACTCGAACTGCTCGACCGGCAGGGCACACGGCTCAGCCGCAATGTCTACTGGCTGCCGACCGCTACGGACGAACTCGACTGGCCGAATTCCAACTGGTACCTGACCCCCGTCACGCGCTACGCGGACTTAAGCGCACTCGCGACGCTACCGGCCGGCACGGCGGTGCTCGGCGCGACCGAGCGCATCGAGGGCGCGACCTCGGTCGTGACCGTCCGTGTCAGCGTACCGGCGGACGCGCCGACGGTCGCTCTGTTCCTGCATCTGTCGGTCCGCAATGCCGCGAGCGGCGATGCCGTCCTGCCGGTGATCTGGAACGACAATGACGTGACGCTGTGGCCGGGCGAGACGCTGACCCTGACAGCACGGGTCGCCACGCCGACCGACGGCCTCGTGATCCGGACCGAGGGCTTCAACGTGCCGCCATCCACGGTCGCGGTCGAACACGGCCCGCCGGCGGGGGTCCGCTGACTGCCGGCGGATTGACGTACCATCGCCTCCCAGCCCCCGCCGGAGACAGATCGCATGCCAACTGACTCGCCCGTCCGCCAGCCCGGCCGCCGGTTTCATTTCATCTCCGGGCTGCCCCGCTCCGGCAGCACCCTGCTCGCCGCGATCCTGAACCAGAACCCGCGATTCCACGCCGGGATGACCAGTCCGCTCGCCGACATCATGGGCGCCGTGATGGCCGAGGCAAGCAGCAAGAACGACTTCTCCTACGACGTCTCGGACGAGCAGCGCGTGGCGATGCTCGGCGGCCTGGTCGAGAAATTCTATGCGCGACTGCCGGCATCGACGGTCGTTTTCGACACCAGCAGGCTCTGGTGCAGCCGCCTCCTGCTGCTCGAGACGTTGTTTCCACAGGCGCGCGTGATCGCGTGCGTACGGCAGTTGCCGTGGGTGCTGGACAGCATGGAACGACTGGTCCGCCGGCATCCGGCCGGTGCGAGCAAGGTCTTCCGCTTCGATACCAACACGACCGTGTACTCGCGGGTCGAGGCACTGACCGACCCGCGCGGCATGGTCGGTTTCGCATTCCAGGCGACCAAGGACGCGTTCTACGGCCAGTATGCGCCGGGCCACCTGCTGCTACTCACCTATGAAACGCTGGCCCGCAATCCGGCCGCAGCGATGCGCGCCGTGTACCAGTTTCTCGGCGAAGAACCGTTCGACCACGACTTCGAGCAGGTCGCTTACCATGCCGATGAATTCGACGCCCGGGTCGGCATGCCGGGCCTGCACACGGTGCGCCCACGCGTCGAACTCCAGGAGCGCGCGCCGATACTGCCGCGCGAGATCTTCGCGCGCTTCGCCAACGAGTCGTTCTGGATGGACCCGAAGAACAACATCAGCCAGATTCCCGTCATCTGACCGGTCGGTGTCGGGCCCACCGGCATGATTCAACACAGCGCACCCCGCCGAGGCGTCTACGCATGAACACCAAAGCAAATTCCGGCGAGCCGGCACGCGGTCGCAGCCGGCTCGTCGTCGGGCTGGTCTTCCTCGTCTTCTTCGTCATATCGTTTCTGACCAACATCCTCGGCCCTCTGATTCCCGACATCATCACCGGCTTTCACGTCTCGCTGACGATGGCGGCCATCCTGCCGTTCGCCTTCTTCATCGCCTACGGCGTGATGTCGATCCCAGCGGGCTTCGCCGTGCAGCGCTTCGGCGAGAAGGCGCTGCTCATAGTGGCGTTCGCGGCAGCGACCGCCGGAGCGGCCGGCTTCGCACGCTTTCCAGGCTACGCGATGGCCGTGTCATCGCTCTTCGTCATCGGCGCCGGCATGGCGGCCCTGCAGGTCGCGATCAATCCGCTGCTGCGGGTCGCCGGCGGCGAGGAGCATTTCGCGTTCAACTCCGCCTTCGCCCAGCTGATATTCGGTATCGCCTCCTTCCTCAGCCCGCAGGTGTACGCCGCGCTGATCCACGGACTCGACGCGCCCGCCGAGGCACGCACCGGCCTCATCGCGCTGCTCGGCCGCCTGACGCCGGCCAACCTGCCGTGGGCGTCGATCTACTGGGTGTTCGCCGCGGTAACGGCGGCCTGCGTCGTCCTCTTCGCGGTCGTGCGCCTGCCGGCCATCGAACGCCGGGACGACGAATCGGCCGGCACGCTGGCGATGTACCGGCAGCTCGCGCGCAGCCGCGTCGTCTGGTCCTACTTCGTCGCGATCGTCGCCTACGTCGGTTGCGAGCAGGGCACCGCCGACTGGATGTCGCCGTTCCTGGAGCGCTACCACGGCGTCGATCCGCATCAGGGTGGCGCCGATGCGGTCGCTTATTTCTGGGGACTGATGACCGCCGGCTGCCTGCTCGGCATGGTTATGCTACGACTGTACGACAGCCGCCGCGTGCTGTTCCTCTTCTCGCTCGGCGCGTTCGTGACGCTGTCGCTAGGTCTGTTCGGACCAACGCCAGTCGCCGTACTCGCGCTGCCCTGCGTCGGCTTCTTCGCGTCCATCATGTGGCCGACGATCGTCTCGCTGGCACTGAATTCCGTGCCGCAGCACCACGGTCCGCTGGCCGGCATCCTCTGTTCCGGCATCATGGGCGGTGCGCTCGTGCCGTTGCTGATCGGCTGGCTCGGCGACCGCCTGGGCAGCCTGCGCCTCGGAATGCTCTTCCTCTACGTCACCTTCGGCATCGTGCTCTGCGTAGCACTGTGGGCGAGGCCGCTGGTCACGAATGCGGTGCTGCGTACCGCTTCCGATACCGACCGCCGCTGACCGCGGCGCGCGCCGACCGTCACGACCCGCCAAGCGCCCGCAGGCGCGGTCCGCCGCTAGAACTTGTAGCTCGCGCCAAAGAGGAACTGGCGTCCGAACGTGTGGTACTGGCCCAGCACCGTCTGCCCGTAGGTCTGCTGGCTGACGAGGTACGGACGGTCGGTGAGGTTTTCACCCTGCAGCTGGATCTCCAGGTTCCTGAGGACGCCGCTCTGCACCGTGTAGCCGATCTGCGCATCAATTAACACCTCCGGTTCGATCTGGTCGATAACGAACTTGAACGCGTTGAGGCGAAAACCGGAGTATCCCGAACGGTACCGCTCGGCAACGCGAAGCTGCCAGCCGCGCTTTTCGTAAAACAGTGCGTACCCGGCGACGATTTTCGACAAGCCGTCAAAGGTGATCGCCGGATTGATCGTGCCGTCGACATTCAGTCCCGGCAGGCTGCTCTTGGAGTAGGCGACGTTGCCGGAGAATCCGAAACCGTCGAGCACCGGCACGAGGTCACCGAGCAGGACCTGGCCGCTCAGCTCCGCGCCACGGACGTAGCCGCCCGACTGGTTCACGGGCGCGTTCAACGTGCCGATCGGGGACTGTGCGACCTTGCCGCTCGGGTCGACGAAGCCGGTGAAGTCGTATAGCGTGAACCCGTCGCGAATCGCCCTGCTGATCTGCTTGTTGAAAAGCGCCAGCGCCGCGTAGGTTCCGGGCGTGAAGTACCGCTCGAGATCGATGTCGTAGTCGGTAGACTTCCATGGGCGCAACGCCGGGTTGCCACCGCTACCGCTCCACAGCAGCTTCGTCTTGCCGTTGGTGATGGTCGGCCCGATGCTCGCGGAGATTCCCGCCGCCAAGTCACCCATCTGCGGGCGGGACTCGGACTCCGCGAGACCGATGCGCAGCTTCGTTTTCGGGGCAAGATCGCCAATCAGCATCAGCGCCGGCAGCACCTCGGTATACGCGGATCCACCGGTATTGTTGCGTAGCTGATTGCCCGCGGAATCCGTGTAAAGCCCGGTCGACGATTGCCGGGTGCGGACCAAGCGCACCCCGGCGTTGCCACGCCACGGGATCAAGGCGTCAAAGCCGAAGCCGAGCTTGACGAACGATGTGAGCAGCTTCTCGTCGACGGTCCAGTTGTAGTACGTGCGCTTGCTGTCCTGCGGCGCCGGCACGTAGTAGCCGCTGCTGCGAAGCGCCTGAAGGACATCGAAGTAAAGCAGCTTGCCGGCACCGCTCAAGCCAAGGGACACAGGCGCCAGTCCCAGGTTGGAAGGTACCGGCTCACATTGGCCGAGGGTGCAGGCCGTACCGCGCGTCAGGTTCTCGGCGGCGCTGACCACGTCCTCGACCTTCGACCGGTCGGAATAGATCACGCCGAAGTCGACCTTGCGCAGAAACCCGTTGCCGAGCTCGCGCGACAGCGCGACGCGTACGGCCTTGCTTTTGTCGTCGGTGTTGACGAGTTCCTGATATCCGCCGCTGCCCCAATAGGTACTAAGGTTCATGTTCGCGGGCTTGGACAGGTCGATGCCGGGCACCACCCTGCTGAACCCTCCCAGTCCCGTGTAGCTGAACGAAAATCGCATCGGACTGATGTTCGTGACGTAGGCCTCGCCTATGCTCTCGTCCCGCACTGCCTTCGAGAGGCTTGCGCCAAATGTCGCGGTCCACTCCCCGAGCCTGGCTTCGTTAGCCCAGTCGACCGAGCGAATCGTGTCGAGGCGGTCATCGCCGCGCAGAGAGTCGAGCATGTAGCCGCCGCTCTGCGTGACTGCATTGGGCCCGGTGAACTCCGTGAACGGGGGCGGCTTGTAGCCGGCGAAGTCGGCCATGTCACCGATCAATTCCGCGCCCCGCATCTTCTCGTCGAAGCGGGACTGCAGATAGGTCAGCGTGCTGCGAAAAGCCGCCGACGGCCTGAACTCGAGCACCGCTATCCCCGCATCGCGCTTGCTTGCCGTTGCCGCGACGCCGTTCTCGAATCCATCCCAGCCGAGCGGATTCTGCGCGGCCTGCGCCGGCGGCAGCACCAGCCCGAAATCGGATACCACGCGGCCATAGTCCCAGGGGTTCAGATACTTCTTGAGGGTCGGCGAGTCGAGATGACTGAACCCCAGGGCGAGGCCAACGCTGTTGCCGGCGTATTGGTTGATGTAGCTGACCGAAAAGCGGTTGCCGTGGCTGCTGACGCCCGGAACCAGCGAGCCCTGGCTGTTGACTTCCTGGCGGGCGCTCACGGCGAACTTGGCGCCTTCGACGTTCAGTGGCTTGACGGTCTGGATGTTGACAGTGCCGGCGAGACCTTCGTTGCCGAGCGAGACCTCGGAGGTCTTGTATACCGTGACCTGGCTGACCAGTTCGGCTGGGATTTGATCATATTGGAACGAGCGGTTGAGACCGGTGCTCGCCATCTCGCTGCCGTTCAGCAGCGTCAGTGAAAACTGTGGGCCCATGCCGCGGATCGACAGGTCCTGGGCCCGGCCGTCCACTCGTTGGGCGGCGACGCCTGGCAGGCGGGCAAGCGCCTCGGCGACGCTCACGTCAGGCAGCTTGCCAATGTCCTCCGCCACGACGGACTCGGAAACGGAATCGATCTGCAGCTTGAGTGCGGCTGCCGACTGCAGGCTCATGCGCAAGCCGGTGACCACCACTTCCTCGAGCTCGTTGGACCGGGTGTTGGGCGGATCCGCTTGGGCCGCCGTCGCCGCCACGACCGCCGTCAGGCCGGCAAGGCTGGCGCGAACGGCCGCGAGCAGCGCTTTGGAAGGCAGGTACGACCCTACCTCGGGCAGATTCTCATCGGCGCTAGTGTCGGTCATGCGGCTCCCCTTTCGAACCCTCGGGCGTGTCTTGGGTCTTGCGCTCCGGCCGGCGCAGGACGAGACGCGCAGCATTGGTGCGGCCCGCCGGTCGCCCAAGCCAAGCGGCCTCCGCTCTCCGTTCTGGCCTCTCCGGAATCGATTTAGCACCAATCCAAAACCGTGTCAAAACCACTGCAATACCACTTTGGACGACCCGTCCAGGGCCGCCCCTCGTCGCCGCGGCACTCGGCAGGCGAATCCGCGAGCGGGGCGGCGGCGGCGGCCGCGCACGCGGGACTGTTTGAACGGGACGGGCGGCGCTCTGACCATACCGCCTCCGGGTCGGACCGCAGGTTGAACGGCAGGACCGCCGCGACGCCACTCGATCCTCCGGTGGCAGACGGGCCGCCCGTGGGCCGGCCTCACGGCCGGTGGCCCCTCGCGAACGACACGCCCCTCGCCGGCACCGCCGTCAGGGGGGCCAGGACACGCGCAGCAGCACGCCACCGCCAGGCGCGAGCCACGGCTGCTCGCCGTCCAGCGGCTCCTCGGCCCCGGTGTAGGGACTCACGCGGACAATACTGGCGCCGGGCAGGCGCAGGCGGACGTCGAAGCGAAACGAATAGACGAGGTCCTTGTTGACGATCATCAAGTATTTGCGATCACGCGGATCGCGAAACTCGCCCACCAGAAAGCGCGCCGCCACCGACGGCGGAACGAATGCGTCCTCGTCCTTGCTCATGTCGATGCCCGCGACGAGCGGGCTTCGCTCCAGTGCCGTACCGTGGGCCGGCACGTCCGGATAGTGGTACACGCCCGTGCTCTCGAGCCCGAGCAGGGTTGGGGCGAGCGCTGCCACCTCAAGATTGATCCGGCGGAGCATCTCCCAGGTAGGCGTAAGGTGTCCAAACGGGTCGAGGGCGCCGGAACGGTAATTGCCGCGCTCCGGAGTCGCGTACGTGAAGTACTCAAGCCCGCGGGCACCATACGCGAGCGCCGCATACACCTGCAGGTGCAGCGTCGCATCGCTCGGCTCGAGGTAGCCAAAGTGTGCCACCGACTGCACGCAGCTCCAGAACGGGATTTGTCCGGCGAGCGCCGCCGAGCGCACGAGTTCGAGGTTGCTGTAGAACTCGTCACCCATCCCGGCATACGACAGCGAATAGTTATCAAACGACAGCATGCTGGGATGCAGTTCGCGGACGAGCGCGGCAACATAGTCTGCGTAGTCCCGGTACCATTCGCGCTGGCCGTTGCGGAACGGGAAGAGGTTCACGAAGACCGGCATTCCCTGCAGTCGGGCGCGAACGAGCGTAGCCACCCGGCCAAGCGCGGCGAGTTCGCGTTGCTGCGGCTCATCGCTGAGAAAAACGGCGAGCGCGGCTGGATCCTGACGCAGCGCGGGTGCCAGCCGCTCGACCGCGGCCCGAATCGCGGGCTCCGGCGGCGGCGCGTCGTAATCGATTGCACGCAACGCCGGATCAGTCACGATGCAGGTCAAGCCGGCCGCGCGCACTGTCGCCAGCTGCGATGGCGCACACAGGCCGGCCACGGTGAGTCCCGCGTCTGCCATTCCCGCCAGCACCGCCGAATCGTCCGGCGTTTCGTCCCACACCATCAGCGGAAATTCATGCGGATCAGGCGGCATTGGACGCGGAAAGGCGACGGTCGCGGGTCCAGCAAGCACCCCAAGCATCGCGAACACCCCAGCTGCCACTTTCCGCACGATGCCGGCACCGGCGCGCGTTCCCTGCAGCCCGGCGCCGACTGCGGACACCGCGGCGGGCCCGGGGTCCGGCGGTGCGAATGGCCTGACAACCACGAACTGCGGTGCTGTGGCCGGTGGGCCACCGTCGGCGATCACGCTCATTCTCTACACCCTCACGTAAAGGCGGCGGCGATCCAGTTCGCGAGCCAGCAGCCAGAAGAGCAGAAGATAGGCAACCGAGTACAGGAGCCCGCCGAACTTCTCGCCGGCCCAACTGGCGAATGCGGTGCGCCACAGCCAATCGAACAGGCTTGTCGATCCGACCTGTGTCTCCAGCAGCACCACGTTGCCGATCTCGCTGAGTAGATAGATGAGGAGCGTATTGCGACCGAACGGTGCGGCCAATGGAACCAGACCGCGCCAGCGGCGCAGATCGATCACCTGCACGAGCAGCGCGAACGCGGCGGTATCGATCCCCACATTGAGGAGCGCGTACGAACTCGTCCAGAGCTTCTTGTTGAACGGCAGCGACGCGCTCCACCCCAGTGCGGCCAGGATCACGAGCGTCGCAACCAGCCATAGCGTCGCCACCGACTGGTACGTCGCGGCCCGCCGGCGCACAAAACTTACGGCGAGGTAACCGGCCAGCACGTTCGCGAGTGCCGGAAGCGAACTCAGCAGCCCCTCCGGATCAAACGCAATTCCCTCGCCGTGGTACAGGTGGGCATCGCCGAAGACCCATCGGTCGAGGCGCAGAACCGCATTGCCGGCGAGCGTCCGGTCGCCGAACGCATCGAGCAGGACGGCGTAGCCGACCAGGCTCCCGGCCAGAACCGCCGCGGCGAACCGGCGGTTCCCGAGCCGGACGACAAGTGCCGCCAGGCCGTAGCAGAGCGCGATCCGCTGCAGCACCCCCGGTATTCGAGCCTGCGCAAGGGACACGAGCGTCAGCTGCCCGTCGGGCGAGTGGGTCACGAACGGGAACAGGGAGAGCAGCACGCCGAGCAGGAAGATCACCGCGGCACGGGTGATGACCCTGCCGGCGAGGTGCAGACCGCTCTGCGCGCGGTAGCCCGCGAGCGTATGCGCCAGCGCCCCTCCAACCACGAAGAGGAACGAGGGGAACACGAGGTCGGTCAGAGTCAAGCCGTCCCACTGCGCATGGAGCAGCTGGCCGTACGAGACACCGTCGCCAACGGCCATGTTCACGACGATCATCAGCGCCAACGTGACCCCGCGCATGACGTCGAGCGCCTCGGACCGAACCTCGCTCATCCCTCCCCCTCTCGAATGGCGTGACGCACGCCGCCCCCGCAGGGACGCACCAGACGACGCCGGTGCCGTCGCGCCAGCAGAACCGCGTGCCGCAGGCGGCGGCCAGTGGCGACCGCCGCGACCCGCGCCACCTTTTATATCGAGTCGATAGCGCCGGTCAAGCGACGCGCCCACCGCCGATCCAGGTTTCAAGGGACTCAAGCGCGGGATCTGCGATGACGAGATCGGCCCGGGCACCCGGCACGAGAAGCCCGTGCAGCGGTGCCAGGCCGAGGAACCGGGCCGGGTACTCGCTGGCCATGCGCACGGCTCGCTCGAGCGGCAGGTCAAGCAGATTCGTCGCGTTGCGCACGGCCCGCGCCATGGTCAGCACCGTCCCGGCCAGCCGACCGTTAGCGTCAACGCACCAGTCCTTTTCGATCGTGATCGCGCGGCCCTGCAGGTCGAACTGCCGCAGCGTCGTACCGGCCGCCGGCATCGCATCCGTGACGAGCATGAAACGGTCCTGCCGCTTGGTTCGCAGCGCCAGGCGCAGCACCCTTGGATCGACGTGCCTGCCGTCGACAATGAGGCCGCAGTAGCTCTGCTCGTCGGCAAGCGCGGCGCCGACGACGCCCGGTTCGCGTGCGGTGGTCGGGGTCATCGCGTTGTAGAGATGGGTAAAGCCGCTGAGCCCGTGACGGAGGGCCGTTTCAACCTCGCTGGCGGTCGCGGCACTGTGGCCGGCGGACAGCACGACGCCGGCGGCCCGCAGCCGCTCGAGGTCCGCGACCAGTACCCGCTCCGGTGCCAGCGTCAGCAGCGTCACCCCGCGGTGCGGGCGGCAGAGGATCTCGAGGAGGCGCGCATCGAGGCCCTGCAACCGTGCCGGGTCGTGGACACCCGCGCGGCTGTCGGCGAGGACCGGTCCCTCGATGTGGATGCCGGCGACCCCCGGCACGCGGTCCACTATGGCGCTGTCCACGGCGGATCGGGCGCGCTCGATGACCTCGGGACTGTCGCTGATCAGGGTCGGCAGAAACGCCGTCGTGCCGAACGCCGCGTGCGCCCTGCCGATCGCCTCGATGCCCGCGCGGTTCGGCTCGTCGTTAAACAGGATGCCGCCGCCGCCATTGACCTGGGTATCGACGAAGCCGGGCAGTATCAGCCGGTTGCCGACATCGATCACGCGGTCACCCGGCATCGCGCCATCGCCGGCAGGCAGGAGCGCCGCGATGTGCCCCGCCTCGATCACCAGACCGCCCTCGTGCCAGCCGCCCGGGGCCAGCACGCGGGCGTTGACCAGTACGACCGGCATCAGACGGTCTCGGTGATCTTGCGCAGGTGCGGTGGCTGATCCGGATCAAGGCCGCGGCGTACCGCGAGTCGCGCCAGCAGGCGGTAGACGCTGGCGATACGCAGGATCGGCTCGACCGTTGCGTCCGCCGCCGGTACCGGCAGTTCGATCGCGCCGATCGCCCGGCCACCGGCCAGCAGGACCGGCACACCACGCCCGGCGAGTTCCTGTGCCAGGGCCTCGAGTCCGGATCGCGTCGGATCGTCCTGTGCGAGCAGCAGGGCCGGGAACTCCGGACCGAGCAGTGCCTGCGGGCCATGACGCACCTCGGCCGCGCTGAACGCCTCGGCATGGAGCGCGCAGGTCTCCTTGCACTTCAGGGCCGCTTCCTGCGCGATGCCAAGGCCCGGTCCGCGACCGATCACGTAGAGATGGCGCGCCGCGGTCAGCGGCGCGAGCGCCGCGTCCCAGTTGCAGTGCCAGGCGGCGCCGAGACGCTCCGGCAGAGAGGCCAGCGCCGTGGCCAGCGCGGCGTCCTCGGTCCACGATGCCGTCATCTGCAGCAGCGCGGCGAGCGAGGCGATATAGGACTTGGTCGCGGCCACGCTGCGCTCGGGACCCGCACCGAGCGGCAGGGCATGGTGAGCGAGCGCGTTGAGCGGCGCCTCGGGGTCGTTGCAGAGCGCGACCACGGTCGCCCCCGCCCGCGCCGCGGACTCCGCCGCGGCCAGGAGGTCCGGGCTGCGCCCGGACTGCGAGATCGCCAGGTACAGGCAGCCCGCGAGCTGCTGTTCGGCACGGTAGACCGAGCTGATCGACGGCGCTGCCGAGACCGTCGGCACACCGGTGTGCGTCTCGATGACGTACTTGGCGAAGGTCGCGGCATGGTCCGAGCTGCCGCGTGCGCAGGTGATGACCGCGCGCGGCGGGCGTGCGCGCAGCGCACTGCCGAGGGCCGCGGCGCCCGACGCATTGGCTGCCAGCTGGCGCGCGACCACTTCGCCCGCGCTCTCGGCCTCGCGGTACATAGCGCTCGCCTCGGCAACGTTATCAGCGTCGATAACGGCGCTCACGGTGCGCTCAGCTCGGCGACGACGTCGTAGGTGTCGCCGCGGTAATAGGAGTGCGACATCTCGACCGGCCGGCCGTCGCGCAGCAAGCCGATGCGCTCGACGAGCAGACCGGCGTCGCCGGCCCGGGCCTTGAGCAGGCTCGCCTGCGGCCCGCTCAGCAGCACCGCGCGCAGGCGCTGCAAGGCGCGGACCGGACGGTGTCCATGCCGCTCGAGCGCCTCGTAGAGCGAACTCTCCACCGCGTCCAGACCGGTGGCGAGCGCACTGGCGACCACGGTCGCGTACTCGATCGCCATCGGTGCGTCATCCGCGGAGCGCAGGCGATGGAAGCGCAGGACCCGCGTTCCGGGGCTGAGGCCGAGCGCCAGCGCCTCCTCCGGCGTCACCGTACCTTCGGCGCGCTTTAAAAAGACGCTGTGCGGCACTCGGCCGCGCGCGCGCATGTCCTCGGAGAACGAGGTCAGCGCCGCGAAGTTCTTCTCGACGCGCCCGGCGACGAAATTGCCGGAGCCGTGGCGACGTATCAGCAACCCGTCGGCTACCAGGCCGTCGAGCGCCTTGCGCACCGTGATGCGCGACACACGCAGGTCCTCGGCCAGATCGCGCTCGCCGGGCAGCGCATCGTCCGGACCGAGCAGCCGCCGATCGATCGCCTGGCGAAGGCCGCGCTGCACCTGACGGTACAGCGGCTGGCTGCTGCTGGCATCGAGCGGGCCGATCAGCTCACACAGGGCGCGGCGATCGAGCTGCTGTCGTGAAGACACTCGTTCCATCCCGTTACAATGCCAGATTAATACCAATGTTCAACTACGATTTTGGCCAGTATGTGATATGTTTGTCGTGGTATTTGTCGCGACCGATCGCTACTGGGTATCGGCGACCGGTGCAAATGGCGAGTATTGGTACTATAGTGGTTCGGCACTTGGGCGCACTCCTGGCGACACCGGAGTGGAGGCAGTATGAAGGCATTGCACTGGACTCCCGACGGCCGCTGCGGCCTCGGCCTCGACCCGCTGGCGAGAGAGGCCCGGCGCGCCGCGGCGCTTGCGGTCCTGTGCCTGCTGTCGCTCGCGACGTCAGTGGCAGGTCCGCCTGCGCCCCTGAAGCTGAGCTGGGAGGTCATCCGGCATCCGGGCGAGGGGCGCGAGGCGCGCACCGAGGCCACGCTCAGCCTGACCAACCTCGGTGCCGAGCCGCTGCCAGGCGGCGGCTGGGCGATCCACTTCACGTGCCTTGCCGGCCTTGTTCCCGGTCCGGTCGCGGGCGGGTTGGCGATCGAGAGCCTGGGCGGAACGTACTACCGGCTCCTGCCGGAACCGGACTTTACCGGTCTCGCGCCGGGCGCCACTGTCGAGGTCGCCGTGCGCCATCCAGGTCTCGTGATCGGCGACTCGGCAGCACCCCAGGGACCGTTTTTGGTGCGGGCATCGACGCCCGCGATCGGCCTGCCGCTCGCGATCAACGAAACGGTCCCTCCCACCCGCGCCGAGCAGCGGCCACCTCTCGAGCCGGGTCGACAGGCGCCGGACAGCGCCGCCATTTATGCTGCCAATGCCGAGGTGGATGACCTGCCGGCGACGGCTCTGCCGCCGTTCCTGCCGAGGCCGCTCTTCGCCGAGCGCCTTGCCGGCGAACTGGCCCTCGCCCGCCGACCGCCGGTGCGCGCGGCGGCG
>CAIMCI010000043.1 GCA_903839465.1 uncultured Pseudomonadota bacterium | reverse complement strand
GGCGTCGCCGCGTTCAGCTCGGCGGCGAGCGCTTCGCCCGCTTCCTGGTTGATGTCCGTGAGGCAGACGCGGGCCCCTTCCCTGACCAGCGCCACGGCGTCCGCGCGCCCGAGTCCCACCGCCGCACCGGTGACCAGTGCCACTTTGCCCGCTACGCGACCCATGACGTCTTCCTCCGAGTCTGGATTTGGCTGACCGTGAACCCGCGGCCGCGGGCCTTCGGCGCGGCTGACGCTAACAGTCATGCCGTACGGTTTCAATCATCTTTGACTTTTACAATCAGGGCCAACATTCTTGGGCCCACGTCGGCGGCCGGCGGCAGACGGATGCTGCAGCGCCATAAGAATTCGCGAGTCTCCCCATGCCAGACCGGGTCGAATCACCGTCCGTCGCCGACAAGCTGGGCTGGCAGGCCCAGAAGAGCGCGAGCACCCGCAACCTGATCGTCGAGAGCGCGATCGGCTGCTTCGTCGAGCTCGGCTACGCGCGCACGACCACGACGGTCATTTCGGACAAGGCGGGCCTGTCGCGCGGCGCGATGCTGCATCACTTTCCGTCCAAGCTCGACATCGTGCGCGCCGCGGTCGAGCACCTGCACGGCAAGCGCCTGCGCGCGTTCCGCCGGGCGATGACGATGTCGCCCGGGGCCGGCGCGGACCGGGTCATGCTCGGCGTGCAGGCGTTCTGGAACCACGTGCGCCACCCGATGTTCGTCGCCTTCTTCGAGCTGTCGGTCGCGGCGCGGACCGATCCGGAACTGGCCGGGATCCTCCGTCCGACCCAGGAGGCCTTCGAGCGCGAGTGGTATCGCACCGCCAAGGAAGTGTTTCCGGAGTGGGAGGGCCGCCAGGACCAGTTCGATATCGCGCTCGACCTCAGTCGTTACGTCATGGAAGGCATGGCGATCAGCTTCCTGACCCACCAGGAGAGCGGACGCGAGAAGCGCGTCCTCGAATACCTCGCGGCGAAGCTGCACGAGTTGCGCGGCGCCTGAGGCCGTCGACGGGCGGCGCCGGAAATCGCCGCTGCCGCACTGCGGAAAAACCGGCGGCCCCGAACCCCTGTACCGCGCGCGTACCTCAATGTATGCGCAGGAGTTCTCCGCCGAATGCGGCCCGACCTTGCGTTGCAGCAATTGTTGCAGGCGCGCAACAGATTGTTGCTTGAAAACAGTCATGCTTGTTTCTTTTCTCGCGGCCGCGTAGGTTCACCATCTCGAGGCTCTGGCGGTGCGCATTCCACAGCCAAGCCATTGAATTCATGCTCCAAAGACGAGAAGGGATTTGACAGCCTTGTCGCGCAGAGTCGGGCCAACGGCTTTGCAACGCTCCGCGCGGCTTCCGATCGACACTGAAGGGGAAACGATGATCAATCGCATTGTGGCCGGTGAACATCACCAATCCGAGGCGCGCTCAAGCCGTCTTCGGCAGGCATCGACGACGCTCGCGACGGCGATTGCCCTCGCGCTAGCGGCACAGGCAGGTGCGCAGACCGCGGCGACGCCGTCGGCCTCGCAGCTCGAAGAAATCGTCGTAACCGCGCAGCGCCGCGAGTCGAACCTGCAGTCGACGCCGATCGCGGTCTCCGCGCTCAGCGAACAGATGATCCAGCAGTCGGCGCCGCGGACGATCTCCGATCTCGCGATGTACGTGCCGAACTTCTCGGCATCGAAGGTTACCGGCTTCAACGCCGCGTCGTTCGCGATGCGCGGCGTCGGCAACACCGACATCATCGTCTACAACGAGGCGCCGGTCGCCGTGCTGGTCGATGACTTCGTGCTGCCCAGCGTCCAGACGCAGAGCCTCGACGCCTTCGACGTCGCCCAGGTCGAAGTGCTGCGCGGCCCGCAGGGCACGCTGTTCGGCAAGAACACCACCGGCGGCGCCGTCGTCGTGCGCACCAAGGCTCCGGACCTCCATAACGAGTCCATCGAAGGCCAGGCGCAGTTCGGCAATCTGGGTTCGAGCGTCGTCCAGGGTGCGGTCAACCTGCCGCTCGCCGAGCGGATCGCCGTTCGCGTGGTCGCGAGCGCCGAGAAGGAAGACGGCTGGATCCATAACGACTCGTCCAACGCGATATTCTCGCCGAGCAACCACCAGTACAACGGCACGTACACCGGCGACGGCAAGACCTACGGCGGCACCGACGTGTTCACCGGCCGCGCGAAACTGCTCTGGCAGATCAGCGATGCCGTGAAGACCCAGTTCACCTACGAGATGGTGCGTGACCGCTCGGAAGCCCCGATCGCGATCAACGCGACGCCGTCGGACCTGCGCCCGGGCACGCAGACGCCGTACTTTGTCTTCTCGCAGCTCGGCCTCAACGGCCACACGAGCGGCGACCCGCTGCACCAGGGTGGCACGGACAACCGCGACGGCTTCCTGATCAACATGCCGTCCGGTCACCGCGTCGATACCGACGGGATGTACCTCAACACCGATGCCAAGCTCGACGCCGGCACCATCACCTGGGTGCAGGGTTACCGCTCCCAGGACTCGAGCCTGCCGTCGAACTACACCGGCATCGTCGGCCCGGTCTCGGTATTCGATGCCAACCGGTCGGACCGCCGCAAGACCTGGCAGGAAGAAGTGCGCTTCGCGTCCAACAACGACGGCCCGTTCAACTACGTGGTGGGCGGGTTCTACCAGCACGACGACACCAAGTTCTGCGTTTCGCAGATCCTCGGCGTCTACGACCTGTTCGGTAACAAGTACCCGGACCTCCTCGGCCTGACGCCCGGCGGCTGGAACAACAACCCGCAGGTGCTCTGCAACGCGCAGAAGGAGAAGTCGGCTGCCGTCTTCGGCGAAGGCAACTTCAAGTTCACCGACAAGATGACGCTGACCGTGGGCGCCCGCTACACGAAGGACACGAAGGACTGGATCGGTCGTCAGCAGGTGTTCGTGCAGCAGCTGCCCTCGCCGACCGGCGCGGCGGATCCGAGCTTCACGTGGCGCCAGCTCAAGGACCTGATGAGCGCCGCCGACTTCAGCAAGTACTCCTACGGTGTCGTCACGGACAACCACAGCTGGTCGGTTCCGACCTATCGGGCGAGCCTCTCCTACCAGTTCAACCCGGACCTGTTCGGCTACGGCACGTACAGCCACGGCTTCCGCGCCGGCGGCTACAACGACCAGGTCGGTACCGGCGGCGCGCCGATTTCGGCGGTGGAAAAGGCCCCGACTAACCCGGAGAAAGCGGATTCGTTCGAGGTCGGCATGAAGAGCGAGCTCTGGGACCGCCGCATCCGCCTCAACGAGGCCCTGTTCTACGTGCAGTACAAGGACGCCATCCGCCAGGTCGTCACGCCGATCACGAATGCCCAGGGTCAGCCGGCTGAGGAGACGCTGTTCCGCAACGCGGCCAAGCTCACCGTCTACGGCATCGAGAACGAGCTCGAGGCGCGCATCACCGACAACTTCACGGTGCACGTGCCGTTGAGCTACCAGCACTGCAAGTACAACTCGTTCTCGAGCGGTACGCCGGGCAAGCCGGACTTCATCGACCTGTCCGGGCTTGACGTCAACCGCTGCCCGGAGTTCACCGGCACCGTTGACGGCAACTACGCGGTTCCGCTGGCGGCCGGCAAGCTGATCCTCGACCTGAACGTCAACTACACCAGCAAGAACCTGTACACGTACTCGATCGCGCTGCCGAATGAGCCGTTCACGAAGACCTACATGGACGCCCGCACGCTGGTCAACGGCTCGGTGACCTACCGGTCGGCCAGCGACACCTGGTTCGTCCGTGCGCTCGCCCGCAACCTGACCGACCAGCGGTACAAGATGTCCGGCCAGAACGTGGACCCGCTGTGGGTCTGGCAGTTCTACGGCGAACCGCGCTACTTCGCCGGCGAAGTGGGCGTCAAGTTCGGACGCGCCAAGTAATAGACCTAAACAGCCGCCCGAAGGGCTGACTCAAGGCCGCGGTGGGATTCCACCGCGGCCTTTTTTATTTGGCGCGGCGTAAGCGCGGCTCAGGCGCCGTAGTAGTCGCGCCAGGTCGGGAGCCCTTCCGGCCAGTCGGCGGCGCGGGGCGCATCGTAGGCGCGATTGCGGGCGCCCAGGCCCGCTCCCAGCGCGTCGAGGTACTCCGCCGCCGGTACGTAGTACATGAACGTCAGCAGCCGGCGCGCAAAGCGCCAGCGGCCCGCGTCGCGCCGGTAGCTGTCGTGGTAGCGGATGGCGGCGAGCATGGCCATGCCCTTGCGGTTCATCTCGGCGTGTGACAGCACGAGGCCGGCCGCCTTGTCCGGGTTCGAGTCGTCAAAAGTCAGCACCCGGTCGTGGGAGAAGTGGTTGCTGGGACCCAGAACCCTGAATCGACCCCTGAAGAGGTCGACGGCCGCCTCACGGCCACGGACGTTCATCACGCCATCGGCACTCTCGATGACGACATCGGCCGTGAAGAGCTCGGCCATGGCGGCCATGTCGCGGTTATCCATGACGAGCCCGTAGCGGGCGATGAGTTCGCCGATTTCGGTCCGGTCTTCGAGCCGGCGGATCCGTGCCTCAAGGTCGACTGCAGGGCCCATGGGAGTTCTCCGGACAGTGGATCGAACGGGACGGACGGGCCGCGGCCCGGCGACGGGTCACGCAGGTGCGCCCGCGACCCGTGGCGCACCCGCCCGGCCGGAACCCGCGCCTCAGATCAGGTCGAGGTACAGGCGGTAGTCGATTTCCGAGACTTCGCTCGCCACGCGGAAGAACTCCGCTTCCTTGATCGCAACGTACGAACGATGCAGCGTCTCGCCGAGCGCCTGGCGCAGGAAGTCCGAGGCGCGCGCCAGGTCGATGGCCGAACGCCAGTCGCGGGGGATGGTGATCTTCGACCGATCGACCGACTCGTAGCCGTTGCCGGTCACGGGCGTCCCCGGATCGAGGCCGTGCTCCAGGCCCGACCGCAGGCCCGACAGGATCGTCGCGCCGACGAGGTACGGGTTGGCATCGACACCGGCCACGCGGTGCTCGAAGCGCCGGGCACGGACGTTGCCCGCCGGCACGCGGATCGCCACGCTGCGGTTGTTGACACCCCAGTTGGGTGCCACGGGTGCGTAGCTCTTGGCCGCGAAGCGGCGCCAGGAGTTGGCGTGCGGCGCGAAGATGATCATCGAGTCGGCCATCGTCGCCAGCAGGCCGCCGACGGAATGGCGCAGCGTATCGGTCAGGTGCCCCGGCGTGGTCTCGGCATAGACATTGGTGCCCTGCTCGTCGACCAGCGACATGTGCAGGTGCATGCCCGAGCCCGCGTAGCTCGGCAGGGGCTTGGCCATGAAGCAGGCCGTGATGCCGTGGCGGCGGGCAACGCCGCGCACGAGGCGCTTGAGAATGACAAGATCGTCTGCCGCGCGCGCGAAGTCCGTCCGGTAGTGAAGCGTCAGTTCGTACTGACCCGGCGCGTACTCCGATATCAGGGACTCGAGCGGCAGGTCCTGGGCCGCGGCCGCGGCATAGATGTCCCCGAACAGGCCCTGCATGCCGTCCAGTTCTTCCAGTCCGTAGACCTGCGTGCCGTTCGAGGGCCGCCCGTCGAGCGTCGCCGGAGCCGCCCTCAGCATCCCGTCGGGGCCGCGCTCGCCGGCGAACAGGAAGAACTCGAGTTCAAAGGCACCGGCGGGATGCAGGCCGCGCTTCTGCAGGAGCGCGAGCTGGCGGGTCAGCGCATGACGCGGGTCGGCGGCGCTTGGCACGCCCTCGAGATCGTACATCGAGACCATCACCTGGCCGCGCGGCGGTGACGTCCAGGTCAGCGGCTTGAGGGTCCCGGGCACCGGCCAGACGACCTGGTCGCCGTCGCCGTTGTGCCAGACGAGGCCTGTTTCCTCGACGTCCTCGCCGGTGACATCGAGTCCGAGGATGGAGGTGGGCAGGTGACGCCCGTCCCGGTAGAGGGACAGGAGTTCGTGGCGGCGGATCATCTTGCCGCGGCCGATCCCGTTGGGATCGACGATGACGATATCGATGGCCTCGATGTCGGGATGACGGGCCAGGAATTCTTCTGCCTCCGCTATGCGGGCGCCGCTCGGTACATGTTCATCCAAGATTTACTCTCCAGAGTTACCGCATTGTCCCGGCGCAAGGCCCGCCAGGGACGCGGCGAAATCAGTGTGTGCGGCCGGCCAGCTCCCGCGCGAGCTCGCCAAAGGCACCGACGAGGCGATCGACGTCGCTCTCGGTGGTGGCCGGGCAGACGAGCATCATGTTGTGGAAGGGCGCGATCAGGCAGCCGCGATTGACGAGCCCGAGGTGGATGGCACGCTCGAGGTCCGTGCCGTGCACCCCGTGCGCCTCGGTGCCGTTGCGCAGCGGCCCCGGAGCGCAGATGAACTCCACGCGGGCGCCACAGCGCAGCGCATGCCACGGCAGGCCGGCGGCCGCGATCGCCGCGCCAAGGCCCGTGCAGAGGCGCTCGGCCAGCCGTTCCATGTGCTCGTAGGCCGCGTCGGTCATGACCTCGGTGAGGGTGGCGCGCATGGCGGCGAGGGCCATGGCGTTGGCGGACAGCGTGGTACCGATCCCGGAGTAGCCGGCGTCCTTGGCCGCGCGCAGGCGGTCCCAGGCGGCCGCGATCGCGTCGGTAAAGCCCCAGACGCTCGCCGGAATCCCGCCGGCGACCGGCTTGCCGAGGACGAAGATGTCAGGGTCCAGCCCGTAGCGGCGCGTGTAGCCGCCCGGACCGGTCGAGATCGTGTGCGTCTCGTCGATCAGGAGCAGGGTGCCGGCGGCGCGGGTCAGGCGGCGCAGGCCGTCGTGGTAACCGGGTTCCGGCAGCACCATGCAGCAGTTGGTCAGCGCGGGTTCGGTGATGACGCAGGCGACATCGCCGGGCGCGAGCGCCTGTTCCAGCGCCCCGAGGTCGTTGAACTCGACGACCCGGGTATGCTGGGTCAGGTCAACGACCTGGCCGAACAAGCCCGGACGGTTGACCGGCGAGCCGTTCTTCAGCGCCACGAAGGTCTCGTCGACGGCGCCGTGATAGCAGCCGTTCATGATCACGACCTTGTCGCGGCCGGTCACGGCGCGCGCGAGGCGCAGGGCGAACCGGTTCGCGTCGCTGGCGGTGGTCGCGATCTGCCAGTGCGGCAGGCCGAAGCGCTCGACGAGGAGCTCGCCGACGGCCAGCGTGTCCTCGGTCGGCAGCATGTAGGTCAGCCCACAGCCCGCCTGGGCCGTAATGGCACGCACGACGGCCGGCGGCGAATGCCCGAACATCGAGCCGGTGTCGCCGAGGCAGAAGTCGGCGAGCCGGTTGCCGTCGATATCGGTCAGCGTCGCGCCGCTCGCTTTGGCGACCACCATCGCGAAGGGCATCGGCCAGTCGAGCATCCACTGCAGCGGGAAGCCGGCGTAGTAGCCATGGTGCCCGGCGGCCGCGAGGCGCTGGGCCTTGGGGCGGGCGGCGGTGAAGCGGGCGGCTTCGCGCTCCCTGACGGACTCAATGCGGCGGGGCTCGACACCACCGATCAGTGACTCGTGGGACATCATCGACGATCTCTACAAACGCGACGGGGAGCCCATGACACTTGTCATACGGGACACCCCCGACCGGCCCAGAAGTATCGCAGCTTCCGGCCCAAAAAGCCATTTTTTTCAACCGCTTAGCTCCTAATCCGACGGACGGTCCTTTGTGCGGTAGCAGCAAATTGGCCGGCCGGCCCCCACCGCCCGTGGCGTATCAAGGACTTCCGCGCGGGCGCGCGGACCGGCGTCGTTCGCCTCCCGACGGCCGCCCCGCTACCATCGACGGCTCCGCGCCACGGTGCGTGACCCCCGGCAGCCGGCCCATGACCGACCAGACCCCGATCGATGCCCTGATTACCGGCGCCGGTGCCGCCGATGGCATCGGCTTCGCCATCGCCCGGGCGCTCGGCGACAGCGGCCTGTCGGTGGCGATCGCCAGCACGACCGGGCGGGTCCACGACCGGGTCGGTGAACTGCGGACCGCGGGCATCCGCGCCGTCGGCTTCGTTGGCGACCTGACCCGCTACGGGACGGCCCAGGACCTCTTCGCGGCCGTCGGTCCGGTCAGCGTTCTCGTCAACAATGCCGGGATGGGTTCGACCCGGGAGCCGGCCGTGCAGAAGGCGCTCGTCGACTACAGCGAAGCGGACTGGGACCGGATGATCGACGTGACGCTCAAGACCGCGTTCTGCACCACGCGCGCCTTCCTTCCGCCCATGATCGCGGCCGGCTACGGCCGGATCGTCAATGTCGCCTCCGTCACGGGACCCTACGTCGCGAACCCGAAGGAGACGGCGTACTCGGCGGCCAAGGCCGGCATGGTCGGCCTGACGCGGGCGCTGGCCCTCGAGGTCGCGACCCACGGCATCACGGTCAACGCGGTCGCCCCGGGCTGGATCGCGACCGGCGCCTCCAGCAGCGGCGAGCTGGCGGCCGGCGCCAACACGCCGCCGCGACGGGCGGGTACGCCGCAGGAAGTGGCCCACGTGGTCGCGTTTCTCGCCGGGCGCGGGGCGTCCTACGTGAACGGCGAAACGATCGTGGTCGACGGCGGCAACATCCTGCAGGAGTACAAGGGCGCTCCGGCGGACTACTACTGAATGGAGCGGAGCTCGCTGTGCGTACCGTACTGATCACCGGCGGGGCGAGCGGCATGGGCCTCGCGATCGCCGCGCGCTTTGCAGAGGGCGGGGACCGCGTCGTTCTCGGCGACATCGACACCGCGCGACTGGCCGAGGCCGGCGCGGCGCTCGGCCCGGCCGCGACGACCGTACACGCCGATGTCACCCGGCCGGCGGACTGTGCGGCGCTCGTCGCCGCGGCAGTCGCCGCGGGCGACGGGCTCGACGTCGTCGTCAACAGCGCCGGCGTCTGGGTCGAGGGGCCGACGGCAGAGGCGTCCGAAGCGGACTTCGACCGGACCCTGGCGGTCAACCTGAAGGGCCCGTTCTTCGTCTGCCGGCATGCCGTCCCGGCGCTTCGCGAATCGCGCGGCTGCATCGTCAACATCGCCTCCGATGCCGGGCTGGTGGGCAACGCCGGCGCCGCGATCTATTCGGCCTCGAAGGGCGGCGTCGTGCTGATGACGAAGTCGCTCGCCCTGGAACTCGCGCCGATGGGCATCCGCGTCAACGCCGTCTGCCCGTGTGACGTGGCGACACCGATGATCGAGTTCCAGGCCTCGACCTATGGCCAGGGTGACCCGGCGGGCTACAAGGCCAACCTGCTCGCCCGCTATCCGCAGGGTCCGCGGGCCCGGTTCGCGACACCGCAGGAAATCGCCGAACTGGTTTACTATCTCGCCTCGCCGGCGGCGGCACCGATCACTGGCGCCGCCCTGCCGATCGATTTCGGCCTGACGGCCGGCTACTGACCGACACCCCTGCGCTGGAGATCCCGATGCTGCCTACAGGCCTCGTCGCCCACGAGCGATACTTCTGGCACGACCCGGGCCGCGGTGCGGGCTTCTCGACCTCGAGCATCTACGTCCAGCCGGACCGCCACCCCGAGGACCCGGACACCAAGCGCCGCCTGCTCGCGCTGCTCGAGGTATCCGGTCAGGTCGATCACCTGCTGCGCATCCCGCCCAGACCCGCGACCATGGACGAGATCCTCTGCTTCCACACGCCGCGCTACATCGAGCACGTGCGAGCGCTCTCGGCGGGCGTCGGCGGGGAAGCGGGCGACAGCGCGACCGTCGGTCACGGCAGCTACGAAATCGCCCTCCTCTCCGCCGGCGGCTGCCTCGCGGCGGGCGAGGCCGTGCTGAGCGGGCGGGCGCGCAACGCCTACGCGCTGGTCCGTCCGCCCGGCCACCATGCGGAGGCCGATTCCGGACGCGGCTACTGCCTGTTCGGCAACGCGGTGATCCTCGTCAAGCAGGCGCGCCAGAAGCACGGCGCCGCGCGCGTGGCGGTCGTCGACTGGGATGTCCATCACGGCAACGGTACCGAGTCGGCCTTCATCGACGATCCGTCGGTCCTGACGATCTCGGTCCATCAGGACCACAACTACCCGGTCGATGCCGGCTCGCTCGACGTCAACGGGACGGGTGCCGGGCGCGGCGCCAACATCAATATCCCGCTCCCGGCCGGCTCAGGCCAGGGAGCGTACCTGGCCACGTTCGAGCGCGTCGTCGTGCCGGCACTGCTGCGCTTTCGCCCCGACCTGATCGTGATCGCCAGCGGCCTCGATGCCGCCATCATCGATCCGATCGGGCGCATGCTGTGCACGAGCGAAACCTACCGCCTCATGACCCGCCTGGTCATGCAGGCCGCCGACGAGGTGTGCGGCGGGCGCATCGTCGCCACCCACGAGGGTGGCTACTCGAACGCGTACGTGCCGTTCTGCGGCTTGGCCGTCATCGAGGAACTGTCCGGACGGCGGTCACCGGTGATCGACCCGTACCTCGCGGAGTTCGAGATGATGGCCGGCCATGCGCTGCTGCCGCACCAGGAGGCGGTGATACGGGCGGCCGCCGAACTGGTCGCCCGAGTGCCGCCCGGCGCCGGCTAGAGCGGTACGTTCAGGGTGGTCCGGCGCAGGCGTGCCAGCAGCGTGCCGTAGACGAGTCCGGCGGCCAGCCAGACCAGGCCCACTTTCCAGGCAAGCCCGCTCATCCCGGCGAACACGGCCAGGACCACGACAATGCCCGCCAGCGGCACGACCCGGTGCGCGAACCACGCGGTCGAGCGGCCACGCCGCGCGTAGAGGTTGATGACCGAGACGTGCAGCAGCAGGAATCCGGTCAGGGCCCCGAAGTTGACGATCGAGGCGAGATCGTCCATCCGTTCCTTCATGATGAGCGCGACGCTGAGCGACAGCACGGTCGTCACCAGCATGCTGACATACGGGGTGCCGTAGCGCGGGTGCACCCGCGACAGGCCGTGGGGCAGCTGCCGGTCCCGCCCCATGGCAAACAGCACGCGCGCGACGCCCACCTGCATCGGCAGGGCGTTGGACACGCCGACGATGATCGCGTAGCACCAGGCGAGCGCCACGGCCGCCCATTTCCCGGCCGCGTAGGTCGTCATCGCATAGGACGCCGTCGCCGGATCGGTAAGGGTCACGCCGGTCAGCACGTTGCCGCTGATCCAGGTCACGAGCACGAAGAAACCGGCGGAGATCACCAGCGTGGCGATGATCGCCCGGCCCATGGTCTTGCGGTTGCCGTCCTTCACCTCTTCGGCCAGCGTCGAAATCGCATCGAAGCCGAGAAACGACATGATGCAGATCGACGTGGCGGACAGCAGCGCGCCGACCTCGAACTGTTTCGGATCGTAGAAGGGCCGGAGCGTCAGCGCACCGTTGCCCTTGCCCGCCTTCAGGGCCTGCAGCAGCAGCCCGAGGAGGACGACCATGACGACGATCTGCAGCACGACCGCAATGGCATTGGCCTTGGACGTGACGGTCACGCCAAACCAGTTGATCGCCAGGGTTAGCCCGACCAGGGCGACGATCCAGACGGCCCGATCGACGCCAGGCACGAGTGTTTCCATCGCCACCGCGATCAGCACGTAGACGAAAGCCGGTATCAGGAGGTAGTCGAGGAGGATCATCCAGCCGGCCATGAAGCCGGCGAAATCGCCCAGCGAGTGGCGGGCAAAGCCGTAGACGGATCCGGCGCTCGGCACCGTTTCCGTCAGCATCGCGTAGCTCTTGGCGGTGAAATACATGCAGGCGCTGCCAAGCAGGAACGCCAGCGCGATCATCCCCTTCGACGCCACCCAGACGAAGCCGAGGACGCTCAACGGCGCAATCGGCGCGATGTACGCGAGGCCATACACCACGAGGTCCCAGTAGCCTAGCGTGCGGCGCAGCTCGTGGGACCCGGACCCGGCACCGGCACCGGCACCGGCCGTCATCGTCGATGGTCCACTCACGCTGCCGCCCCCTGCGCCGGTCCCCGCCGACCGAGCGGCCGTCGCGACCGGGCTAGCCTACGCAGCTTGGCTGCCGGGATCCACTGTTGCGTGCCGGCCTAGCGGACCGATTCGACCAGCACCTCGACACCGTGGACGGCCGAGCTTTCGCCCATGTCGGTGCGTGCACCGGGATTGAGCACGTTGACGTTGGCTCCCGACCGGTCAAGCCCCGGCCAGCGTCCCTTGTAGATGAGCGCGACGCCGGGCTGGACGGCATCGCTGACGGACACCTGCGCGGCGAGCGACCCGGTCTTGTTGTGGACGCGCACGGCGTCCCCGTCGGCGACCCCGCGCGCGGCGGCGTCGGCCGGGTGCAGAAGGACGCCGGGTTCGCCGAGCCGCGCCCGGACCCGGCCGACGTTGCCGAAGCTGGTGTTGGACGTCCACTGCGACGCGGGCGACAGCAGCCGCAGCCGGCCGTCCCGGGGAGCGTCATCGCAGTCCGGCCGCGCGGTCAGTGGTTGACCGTCGGCGACGGCCCGCGCGCTGGCGAGCTCGATCTTGCCCGACGGTGTCGGATACGACTGGTCGGCGAACGGGATCCAGGGATCCCGGAGCGCATCGACCGTGCCGCGCCCGGCGAGTTCCGCGAACGATGACACGGCCGTGCATCCGGCCAGCGCGCGGTCGAGGATGTCGGCGTCGCTCTCGTAAAGCCCGGCCTCGTCGTAGCCCATGGCACGCGCCAGGCGGCGGAATATCTCGCTGTTCGGCAGGGCAAGTCCGGGCGCAGGCAGGGCGCCGACCTGCGCTGAAATCGTGTAGTTGAAATACGAGAGCACCAGGTCGTCGAACTCCAGAAAGCTCGCCGCCGGCAGGACGTAGTCGCTGAGCCGGGCACTGTCGGTCATGAACAGGTCGGCGGTCACGGTCAGCAGGTCCTCGCGCCGCATCGCCTGGCGCAGGCGCCCCTGCTCAGGGCTTGAGCCGGCGGGGTTCATGTTCCAGATGAAAAGCGCCTGCGACCGTCCCGCATCCGCGAGGCACTCGGCGAAGTCCATGTGACTGATGGCCGGCGGCGCCGCGGTGGCGGGCGCGCCGAGCGCGTACGCGTCGTCGATGCCGCGTACCGCCGCGTTGCCGTTGAGGTACAGGATCCCGGTACCGGGCCGGCCGATATTGCCGGTTAGCGCTGGCAGCGCCGCGCAGGCGCGCATGACGTTGCCACCCGAGGGCTGGCGCTGCAGGCCCTGGCCTAGCCAGAGCAGCGACGGACCCGCGGCATAGAGCCGGGCCACCTGGCGCATGGCGGCCTCATCGACGCCCGTGCGGACCGCCGCGTCCTTCAGGTCGACCGCATCAATGAGCGCCCGGAGCTCGGCGTAGCCGTGCACGTTCGCCGCAATGAAGGCATCGTCCTGCAGGCCCTCCGCGACAATGATCTTGAGCAGCGCGAAGGCGAGCAGCGCATCGCTGCCCGGCCGCAGCATCAGGTGCACGTCGGCCCGCGCGGCCGTATCGGTCCGTACCGGGTCGACGACGACGACCGTCGCCCCCGATTCGGGGAGCCAGTGTTCGTCGGCATGCGGGGCCGATGCCGACGGATTGGCACCCCAGACGACGATGCAGCGCGCGTCCGCCGCCGTCCGCGGGTCGAAGCCGTCCGTCGACGTGCCGTAGGTGTACTGGAGCGCCACATGCCCGGCCATATTGCAGATCGTGTCCGGCGCAACCTCGGTGACGCCAAGGCGGCCGAAGAATCGCATCGGGAAGAGGCCAGCCAGCAGCGATATCGTCCCGGTGTAGTGCGCGTTCAGGATCGTCTGCGCTCCGGCGGACGCGACGATCGCCTGGAGCCGCGCGGCGATCTCCCCGAGTGCGACGTCCCAGGACACGGGCTCGAACTGGCCACTGCCCTTCGGTCCCGTCCGACGCAGCGGGCTCGTCAGGCGCACCGCCGGGTCCAGCCACTCCCGGTTGTAGGCGACGGAACACTTGCCGCAGAGCGTACCGCGGCTGACAGGGTGATCGGGGTCGCCGCGGACCTGCGGGTCCATGCCCGGCCGGCGTATGACCACGATTCCGCAGCTGTCGTAGCAATCCCGCGGACAGGTGGTCCGGACGCGCGTCTTCATGAGATGCCCTCCCGCCAGGGCGCCCCGCGATCATCGCGCCGCCGGCCCGGCCTACAGATAGAAGTCGAGCTCCCGGGCAAACACCGAGGAGACCAGCGCACCGTACTCGCCACGCTTCATGTGCGCAAACGCCTCGAGGTAGCGCGGCTCGAAGTAGGCCTTCAGCTTCTTCGAGTGGCGCAGGCGCTCCAGCGCGGCGAGCACCCCGTCCGGGAACCGCGGGTCGCGCTCGTCATTGACCTTGCCCGTCACCGGCCGGGTCGCGACCCGCTGCCCGGTCAGTCCGTGCAGGAGACCTGCGAGGATGGCCGCCATCACGAGGTGCGGACTCGCATCCGCACCCGCGACGCGGTGCTCGACCCTGCGCGCCTGCCCCGTCGCCGCCGGGACCCGGAAGGCGACACTGCGATTGTTGTGCGCCCAGTGCCGCGTCGTCGGCACGAAGGGACCCGAGTACCGCCGATGCGAATTGAAGTTGGGCGCAAAGAAGCCGATGGAGTCGAACATCAGGTCCTGCATGCCCGCGATCGCCTGCTCGAGCAGGGTCTCGCCGCCGTCCGCCCCGAACCGGTTGTTGCCCTTCTCGTCGACGATGCTGACGTGGACGTGCAGCCCATTGCCCGCCTGGTCGGCAAACGGCTTGGCCATGAACGTGGCCGCGATGCCCATCGACTGCGCGACCCCCTGGACGAGGCGCCGAAGCAGGACCGCGTGATCGGCGGCGGCGACGGGATCGGCAACGTGCCGCAGGTTGACCTCGTACTGGCCCATTCCGTACTCCGCCAGAACGCCGGACACGGGCAGGTCGAGCGCCCTTGCGGCAGCCGTGATCCGCTGCAGGAGCTCGGCGCTTTCCTCGACCGTGCTCAGCGAGAGGTTGGCAGGGCGTCGCGGCACGGCGCCGTGTCCGGGTACCGCGGCAACGCGCACACTGCCGTCGGGCGCCCGTTCACGGTCGACGAGGTAGAACTCCAGCTCGCAGGCAACGACCGGATGGATCC
>CAIMCI010000042.1 GCA_903839465.1 uncultured Pseudomonadota bacterium | reverse complement strand
CTGGTCGGCGACATCGTCGACCTGTGGGCCCTGAAGCGCAGCCTCTACTGGCCCGCGGCGCACCAGGAGGTGCTGCGCAAGCTGATCAAGCTGTCCTCGAGCGGCACGGAAGTCATCTACGTGCCCGGCAACCACGACGAGGCCGCGCGCGAGTTCTGCGGCATGAGCTTCGGCGAGATCAAGATCCACCGCCAGCTCGTGCACGAGACCCACGATGGGCGGCGGCTCCTGGTGCTCCACGGCGACGAGTTCGACGGCGCCGTCGAGTTCTCGGGCTGGCTGAAGCATTTCGGCAGCTTCCTCTACGACCGGATGGTCGAAGTCGCCCGCGCGGTGCACTTCCTGCGCCGCAAGGCCGGCCGCCCGTACTGGTCGCTCGTCTCGTGGCTGAAGCACAACGTGCCGAACGCCATGACCTACATCCTCGCCTTCGAGCAGGCGGCCGCCCAGGAAGCCGCGCGGCGCGGCTTCGACGGTGTGGTCTGCGGCCATATCCACCGTGCCGAAATGCGCACGGTAGATGGTATCCTGTACTGCAATGACGGCGACTGGGTCGAGCACTGCACGGCGCTCGTCGAGGACCGCAACGGGAGGCTCGCGATCCTGCGCTGGGCCGAGCAGGCGGCGCGCAGCGGGTCGCCGGCCGCGGTGCCGGACGCCGTTCTCGACCCGGCGGCCTGACGCCCTCCGGCCGGCTCGTGCGCGGCGGTTGGCGGCCAGCGGGCGCTGACTGTCGCGGGCTGCGCTGTACGAGGCCGAGTTCATGAAGATCGCGATCGTTACCGATGCCTGGCGGCCGCAGACAAACGGCGTCGTCACGACCCTGTCGCGCACCATGGACTGTCTGCGTGCCTTCGGCCACGACGTCGTGCGCATGACGCCCGAGGGCTTGCCGACGATTCCGTGCCCGACCTATCCCGAGATCCGGCTCGCACTGTTCCAGGGTCGCCATGTCGCGCGGTGGCTTGACCGGGAACAACCGGACGCTCTGCATATCGCGACCGAAGGGCCGCTCGGGCTCGCCGCGCGCAGCGCGGCGCTCAGGCGCGGCTGGGCTTTCACGACCTCCTACCACACCCAGTTCCCGCAGTACCTGCGGGCCCGCTTCCCGCTGCCCATGGGGGTCACCTACGCCTGGCTGCGCGGGTTTCACTCCAAGGCCGCCCGCACGCTGGTCGGCACCGAGCACGTCCGCAGCGATCTTGCCGCCAACGGCTTTCGGAACCTCGTGATCTGGAGCCGCGGTGTCGATACCGAACTCTTCCGGCCGCGCGAGGGTGCCCGCGAGAAGGCGGGCCTCGGCCACGTCCCGGGACCGATCCTGATGTTCGTCGGCCGCGTCGCCGTCGAAAAAAGCGTCGAGGACCTGCTGGCGCTCGACGTGCCGGGCACCAAGGTCATCGTCGGTGACGGGCCGGCGCTCCCCGAACTCAAGGCCAAGTACCCGCAGGCGATCTTCACCGGCTACCGCTACGGCGAGGAACTGGCGACAACGCTCGCCGCGGCGGACGTCTTCGTGTTCCCGAGCCGCACCGACACCTTCGGACTCGTGATGCTGGAGGCCATGGCCTCGGGCGTGCCGGTCGCCGCCTACCCGGTGACCGGGCCGATCGACGTGGTCAGGAACGGCGAGGTCGGCGTGCTGGACGAGGATCTGGGTCGCGCGGTGCGTGGCGCCCTCGCCATCGACCGCGCGCGGGCACGCGACTACGCGCTCGGCTTTCGCTGGGAGAACGCCAGTACCCAGTTCCTCAATCACCTCGCCGACGCGCGGGGGCGGGCCGCAGCGGTGGCGCCGCGCGCGAAGCCCTCGGCGGACCCGACGACGTCCGCTCACCGCTAGCCCGGACCGGCGCGTGACCACGACCGAGGCCGGAGAACTCTGGGAGGCCGCGGTGGCCGCCTACCGGGCAGGCGACCTCGCCGCGGCGGCGAGTGCCCTTACTCGCATGGTGCAAGCCGAGCCCGCGCATGCAGAGGCGTGGGCCCTGCTCGGCGAGGTCAGCGGGCGGGCCGGCGCGCACGGCGAGGCGGTGGCGGCGATGCGCCGGGCGGCGTTGCTTCGAGCGGACGATGCCGCGATGCACCGGCGCCTCGGCGATGCGCTGCTCGCCGCCGGTGAGGCGGAGGGCGCGGTCAGCGCCTACCGCGCGGCAACCACCCTCGAGCCTGCCAACGCACGCGGCTTCAACAACCTCGGTCGCGCGCTGCACGCGAGCGGCGCGCGAAGGGAAGCGCTCGACGCCTACGCTGAGGCGCTGCGCCTGAAGCCTGACTATGGCATCGCACACCACAACGCTGCGCTGGTGCTGGTCGTCGAGGGCAGGGACGGCGAGGCGCTCGCGCACTGGCGACAAGCGCTAGGCCTCGCACCGCAGCTTGCCGAGGCATGGTCCGAGAGCGCAGCGACCCTTGCGCGCCTCGGCGACGCGGCGCAGGCACTCGTCCATGCCGAGCGTGCGCTGACCCTGCGCCGTCCCTTTGTCGATGCCGAGCGCAGCCGGGCGATTGCGCTCGCGCAGTTGCGGCGGCCTGAGGAGGCTCTGGTCGCTTTCAATGCCGTGCTCGCCGAACTGCCGGGGGATGATCAGGCGCTCTATGGTCGTGCCAGGCTGTGTGATGGCATGGGCGACCGGGACGGTGCCATCGCCGGCTTCCGGTCGGCGCTGGCGGCGAGTCCCGACTTCGAGGCGGCGCGCTGGTCACTGGCCGTCGTTTCGATTCCGGCGCTGCCCTCGACCGCCGCCGAGGCCGAGCGGTCGCGGGAAGCGTTTTCGCGCGCAATGGACGACCTCGAAGCGCACTGGTCGGTGGACCGGCCGGTCGAATCGGTCACCGCAGTCGCCGTCAGCCTGCCTTTTTACCTCACCTACCAGGCGACGAATAACCGTGCGCTGCTCGGGCGGCACGGGCAATTAGTGGCAAGGCTCATGGCGCGCTGGTGGTCCGCCGGGCATGTCGAGACCCCGGTAGAACGCGCATCGGCGCGTTCCGCGCCTCGCGACACCCGGCCGAGGATCGCGATAGTCTCGGCGTACCTCTACGATCATTCCGTGTACCAGGCGCTGATCCGTGGCTGGCTGCGGCACATCGACCGGCAGCGTTTCCGGGTGGACGTGTTCGGCGTCGGTCCTCGCCGCGATGCGGCGACGGCAGAGGCCGAGGCTCTCGCGGATTCGTACACGGGGGGCGTACGCGACCTGGCGCATTGGGTTCAGGCAATACGCGATGCGCAACCCGACGCCATTGTCTACCCCGAACTCGGCATGGATACCACGACCTATCGTCTGGCCGCGCTTCGTCTCGCGCCGCTGCAGGCCGTCTCCTGGGGTCACCCCGACACCTCCGGCCTGCCAACCGTCGACGCCTATCTGTCTGCCACAGCGTTCGAGTCTGACGAGGCTGATGGCTTTTACAGCGAGGCGCTGGTGCGGCTGCCCGGGATCGGCTGCCACTACGAGCCGTCGCCGCCGGCCGCGGCATCGCTGCCGCCCGGGCGCCTAGCCGACACCGTCGAGTTCCTCTGCGCCGGCACGCCGTTCAAGTACGCGCCCGAGCACGATCGCGTGTTCCCGGCGATCGCCCGGCGGGTGGGGCGCTGCCGCTTCCACTTCTTCCGGGATTCACCGTTGTCGGACCGGCTGCTGGTGCGGATCGGGAATGCCTTTCGCGCCGAGGGTCTGGCGCCCGAGCCGTACCTCGTTCTGCACCCATGGGCGACTCCCGCGGAGTTCAGCGGCTGGCTGCAGGGCGCCGACATCATGCTCGATACGCTTGGCTTCTCCGGGTTCAACACGGTGATGCAGGCGCTCGGTCACGGCCTGCCGGTCGTCACGCTGCGCGGCCGCTTCCTGCGCGGCCGGCTAGGCAGCGGCATCCTGGAGAGTATCGGTGCCGACGAGCTGGTCGCCGCCGACGCCGATGCCTACGTGGAGTTGGCGGTGGCCCTGGCGTGCGACCTGCCGCGGCGCCGGGCGCTGCGTACCGGGCTTGGCGCACGCGTTGCCGGTCTTTATGGCGACCTCGGGCCCGTCCGGGCGATCGAGGGCTGGCTCGAGGGCGCGCTCGGCGAGCGCCGCCGCGAGATCTAGGGCGCGGGCCGGGCCTCGGGCTCGATGCCGAGCCAGGCGCGCTCGAGCACCGCCGAGCGGTGCACGCCGAGGGCGGTCAGCGTGCGCTGCCAGCTCGCCACGATCGACGGATGGCGGGCGTCCGCCGGGTGCAGGGCGACCCGCACGCGCGGGGCCGAGGCGAGCAGCGAAAGACGGCTTGCGATCACGAGTCGCGAGGCGAGCCTGCGCCAGGTCGCGCGCGT
>CAIMCI010000041.1 GCA_903839465.1 uncultured Pseudomonadota bacterium | reverse complement strand
CTGGCCGACCGCTCGGCGGCGGCGCGTGACCTGCGGGTGAGGCGCCGCAGGCAGGGCCCGCGGGCCGTGACGATTGCCGGCTGGCCACTCAGTCCCGGCGACGAGACCAAGCACCTGAAACTGATCGGCGCGACGGGCACCGGCAAGAGCACCCTGATTGCGGAACTGCTCGGCGGCGCGTTCGCACGCGGCGACCGGGCGATCATCGCCGACCCGGACGGGAGCTATCTCGAGCGGTTTTACCGGCCAGAGCGCGGTGACCAGCTCTTGACGCCGTTCGACGCGCGGGCGGCGGCGTGGCGGCCGTTCGCGGAGATCGACCAGCCATTTCACGTCGACGAGCTGGCCCGCGCACTGCTGCCTGCCGTCGATGGCTCGGCCCGCGAGTGGGCGGCCTACGCGCGCACCTTTGTCGCGGCGGTGCTCGCCCAGTTGCGGCGCACGCCGGCGCCGAGCCTCGCCGAGCTGTACCGGATGCTCGTCGTGGCCGAGACGCGCGAGCTCGCCCTCCTGCTCGAAGGCACGCCGGCCCAGCCGTTCCTCGAGGCCGGCAACGAGCGCATGTTCAGTTCGATACGGGCCGTGACCGCCAGTGCGGTGCGCGGCCTCGACTACCTGCGCGACGCTTCGGGACCGCCACTCGCGGTCCGCGAATGGGTCAGGCAGGGTAGCGGTGTCCTGTTCCTTCCCTACCGTGCCGACCAGGTGGCAGCCCTGCGATCGCTCGTCAGTGCCTGGCTGAGGCTGGCGATATTCCAGGCCCTGAGCCTGCCGCCGACCCGGGCGGCGAGCGAGCGCCCGCTGTGGTTTGTCATCGACGAGCTCGACGCGCTGGGCGCGATCGACGGATTGGGTGATGCACTCGCCCGCCTGCGCAAGTTCGGTGGCCGGTGCGTACTCGGCTTCCAGTCGATCGCGCAGGTGTCGTCGACCTACGGAGCCGGTACGGCGCAGGCAATCGTCGAGAACTGTGGCAACACCGTGCTGTTGCGCTGCTCGGCGGCCGAAGGCGGCGGCACGGCGCGATTTGCCTCGCGGCTGGTAGGCGAACGGGAAGTCGGCATCGAACAGCTGACCCGCTCGACGGGCGGCGGACCGTTCGGGGGCGGGCAACGGTCGCAGAGCCGCAGCCTGCAGTGGCGAACGGAAAGCGCGCTGCTGCCGGCCGAGATCGAACAGCTGCCCGACCGGTGCGGCTACCTCAAGCTCGCCTCCGCGCCGGCCTGGATGCCGGTCCGCTTCTAGGTGGCCACCCGCTGCCAGACGAGCAGCTGGTTGTTGGCGGGCATGCCGATGTCGGCAACGAGGCGCAGGTCAGCGCTGGCGGCGAGCTTGGCCAGTTCGTCCAGCTCGCGCAGGCCGCTGGCGGGGTCCTGCCGACGCAGGTCCGCATCGAAGAGCGCGTTGCTGGGACTGGTATGGACGCCGTGCCGCAGGAACGGCCCGTAGGTCAGCAACAGTCCGCCGACCGGCAATCGGCGGCCGACCGTCGTGAACAGCGCGGTGACCGAGGGCCAGTCCATGATGTGGAGCGTATTGGCGGTGAACACCGCGTCCTCGCCGGCCGCGGGCCACGACGGATCGCCGACGTCGAGCACCAGCGGGGCCGGCAGGTTCGGCAGACCGGCCGCGGCCAGGCGGTCGGCGAGTGAGGGGAGGCCGGGCGCGCGGTCCGTTGCCTGCCAGACCACGTTTGGCAGCGCCGCGGCGAAGTGCACGGCGTGCTGTCCCGTGCCGCTGCCGATTTCGAGAACGCGGCGGGCGGTGGCAAGGTAGATGCCGAGCTGGGCGCCGATAGGCTCCTTGTTGCGCTCGCAAGCGGCGGAGAAGGCCATCATGAGGGAGTCCTTAACGGTGTGGGCGCCACGACGAACGATCGGACCTGCGCCTGTGCGATTATAGTGCCTGACGGGTCGCGCCCACCGGCTGCGCCCGCGTGGCACATCGACGTGGGCAGGGACATGGAAAGCGGAAACGAGGCGGCGGGCAAGCCCGGGGCCGGCACTGGCCAGTTCCGACGCGTGCGCTTCGGCGAGCGCGAGGTCATCACCCATGGCCTCGAGCGTCGGGTCTGGCAGGATCTCTACCACTACGCAATGACGGTCAGCTGGCCGCGGCTGTTCGTGAGCCTTGCGCTGGCCTTTCTCGCCTTCAACGTCGTCTTCTCGGTGCTGTACTACGCCGTGCCGGGCTGCGTGGCGAACCTCAATCCGCCGGGACTGGTCGGCGATTTCTTCTTCAGCGTCGAGACGCTGGCGACGGTCGGCTACGGCGACATGCACCCGCAGACCCTGTACGGGCACTCCGTCGCGGCGGTCGAGATCTTCGTCGGCATGATCAGCGTGGCGCTCGTTACGGGCGTGATGTTCGCCCGTTTCTCGCGACCGACGGCCCGTTTCCTGTTCGCCAGGGTTGCCGTCGTCCGGCCGATGGATGGCAAGCGAGTGCTGATGTTCCGCGCCGCCAACGCCCGGCAGAACATCATCATGGAGGCTTCGGCCCAGCTGCGCCTCATCCGCGGGTCGGTGACCGCGGAAGGCTACCGCCTGCGCCGGGTCGAGGACCTCAAGCTCGTCCGCGACACCCATCCGCTGTTCGTGCTCGGCTGGAACCTCATGCACGTCATCGACGAAACGAGCCCGCTGGCGAACGAAACCGGCGTGTCACTTGCCGCCGTCGATGCGGTTTTCAACCTGACCCTGAGCGGGACCGACGAGACGACGGGCCAGGTACTGATGGCCCGTTTTGCCTACCGCGCCGACTCGATACGCTGGAATCACACTTTCCGCGACATCATCACGACCGCCAGCGACGGTATCGATTACTTCGACTACGGCAAGTTCCACGACGCCGACCCGCTCTACGAGGCCGAGATCGAGGATGGGGCGGCCGGCTAGAGCGGTCGGCTAGAGCGGCCGGCGCTGGATGTTGCCGCTGCGATCGGAATAGCGTGTCCGGGCGTCGAGCGTCTCGACTTCGATTTCCTTGGGCCGGCCACCGTAGACCTCGGCCTTCAGCCACTCGGCTTCGGCCTTGGCGGCGTCCCGGTCGACCGTGACATGCCAGCAGCGTCGCTCGGCATCCCACCGGTAGCCGCGGGCCTTCAGGCGGTCCTTGGTCTCAAAGGGCGAACCGACCGCCCAGAGGCGGAACGATTTCTGCTCGGCACGCTCGAGGAGGCGGGCGAGCGCCGGGCGCGGGTCGTCGGGCAGGGGATGGCGCAGCAGTTCGAGCAGCGCGCGGCAGTCGGCACCGCCGCGATGGGCGTCATAGAAGAATCCGCTCCGCCAGCACAGGTACTCGAGTTTCGCACTGCCGAAGCCGGCTGCCGCCCACGGCAGGTCCTGGAACGAGCACGCAAACGGCAGT
>CAIMCI010000040.1 GCA_903839465.1 uncultured Pseudomonadota bacterium | reverse complement strand
TCGGTGAGCGCATGCGCGGCATCGGCCGCGGACGTCACCGGCGCGTACCCCACCTCGTGAAAGCCAAGCTCACCGCGCAGGTGCCGGTGGATCTCCTCCACCTCCGTCGTTCCCCCGCCGAGGGTAACGCGCGCGCCGACAGCCCGGGAGCGGTAACTGTCCAGAAGCAGCCTTACCTTGCGCTGGACGACGTCGTGGGTTCCCCGGCCACCGACCGTCAGACGATGCCGATCGTGGATGGCCTGCGGTCCGTCCATGGAAACGGAAATTCCAAACCGATGGCTGTCGAAGTACTGAATCAGCTCTGGCGTCAGCAACGTGGCGTTCGTGGTCAGCGAGAAATCGACGCCCACGCCTTGCTGCGAGGCAGCCGTTTCGGCGTAACCCACGACCTGCCTGATGAGATTCATGTTGCTGAGCGGCTCACCGCCGAAGAACACGACGTTGATCCGGTCACGGCCCTTGCCGACCTTCAGGAGCATGTCGATGCTGCGTGCGGCCGTCGTAAAGTCCATTTTCTTCGCGTTAGCGGGCTTGACCAGGTCTTCCTTGTAGCAATACGTGCACGACAGGTTGCACCCCGTCGTGACGTTCAGCACGAGCGTGCTGAGCGGGAACGAGGCAACCTGCACGCTGGTTGGATTAATCGGCCGAAGGCTCCCGGAGGGTTGCAGAACCTCCAGATTGCGCAGTTCCGCTACGTAGGACCGAATTCGCTGTGGCGGGAACCGACCGGCCAGCATCGATACCAGCTCATCGGCCGATTTGCCGCCGCTTTCGGCGCACAGGTCGATGACACGGACGCCGAGTTCGTCCACGCCAAAGACCGCGGTGGTAGGGACGTGCAGAAGATAGGCATTCGGCGCCTCACGTACCAAGTGTCCGTTCCAGCGATTCCACTCCAGACGGTCGGCTGCTACTGACATCACGGTCCTCAGTAAATTGGCGGCGTGTTCCAGCGCTGCACGGTGACGATCAGGTGTCCTGCGCCTTCCAAGTCGCGCGCACCATCCCGGATCCGCGCAATGACCTTCAGGTTGCCGACATTGTTTCCGCTGAATTCCCGCAAGGGGTTAGGACCTGCACCGCTCGGGTAGAAGCGGCCCCGCTGGTCGAAGTGCCCGGCGAACTTCTCATCCTCGGTCCGTGCGGCCTCGGTGTCAAAGGGTGCCGACGCCCACTCGGCGCGTACCGGCCCGAGAGAGACTTCCTCGCCGTCCGGCAGTCGGGCCGTGCCTATCGCCTCGAACTGAGCGGTCACCGGCGCTACGCGACCGCCGCCTACCCGCGCGATGCCGTACGAGGGAAGCACGCTGACGGCGTCGACCGCGGTGTAGAGAACGAGCGAATGCTCGGCCGCTCCGACCGCAACGCGGACGCGCTGGGTCGGCGCCTCCTTCGGGACGGACACCGAGGCGGTAAGCGCAACCGGCGTGCGGTGAATGTCCGATACCTTGACTCCACCGCCAATGGAAAGCGCGGCCGTCACCTTGTCGAGGCCCGTCCCGACGACTGTGAGCGCGGCGGTTTCGCCCGCGCGGATCGCCTGCGGCAATATCGCGAGAACGGTGCTGACGCCGGTGTCCCGGACCGCGGTCCACTCGCCACCATCTTCGGAGTGCTCAGGGTCGAACCAGCGGCCGGTGATCCGGTTGCCGTCCTCCGACACCGCGTAGACCTCGCGCACGTTCCGCCCGCCGATCTCTGCGCTGCCGCGCCACTCGTAGCCCGTATAGACGAGGGCTTTCGTCACCCCGGCGATGGCCCGCCCGCCGACTTCAGTAAGGTCGTAGTGGCCTTGGTATTCGCCAGCTGCTTCGGCTTCCAGCAGCGCCCTGCCATAGAAATCACGCCCGCCGGGCACATGGCCGACGACGATCCAGTTGCCCGAAAGATCGGCGGGCGACCGGGATCGCCACGCGCTCCACGCTTGCGTGTCGAACGGATAGCGCGCCGCCAGTACGGCGGGGAGCGGTCCGCTGGCGATCTTCCACCACGGCCGGTCGCGCCCGGACGCCGAATACTCGACGGACGGCCATTGCCCCGCATGGGTATGGGCCAATTTCCTCCACTCGACCTCGTCGCGGCGCTGGAGCGCGGACCGCGCGAGCGAATGACACCGGCCGCACATCCCGTTGATTTCCTCACCGGCATCGAGGTCCTTGGCATTCGGCCGCCGCTCCAACGCAAAGCGGCCGGCGGCCGCCTCGGACGGGGCGAGCCCCTGGGTGTCGGACAGGTAGCGGACGATCTCATCACGGACCCCGTCGTCCAGCACTACCGCATGGACCTGCCGCATCCGGAAGAGCGTCATGGTCCAGCCTTCCGGCGTCTTCCTGATGGAGCTGATCCTGTCGAATACGCCGTCATGGGAGCGATGGCAGCCACTGCAGTACGTGCCGAGGAGTTCCGCGCCGCGAGGCACGCCCATTTCCGCTGCCGACACGACGCCGGAACCGAGCGCGAGCGCCGCCGTCATGCCGAGGAACGCTATTACCAGAGCCTTGCCCACAGAAATCCTCCCACGGTAAGCCATCGGTCACGTCTAGCCGGCAACGACGCCCGCCTCCTGCAACCAGCGCAGCGCCTGCACGATATCGCCCGGCGGCCGGTCGAGTTCGAGAGCCGCGCTTTCGATTGACAGACGGGCATCCCGATGCAGACAACCCATCAGTTTCGCCACGGACACACCGGCCACCTGCCACACGCCGCGCGGGTGGCGTGGCGTCACAACGACATCCTCTGCGCGAATACGTCCGCCGTCGAGTACCGGTCGACGCTCGACACGGGCAGCCGTCTCGTCCTGGACGTCACACAGCTTCCCGTAGGCGCGACCGACGGTTCGCCAGAAATCGCCGATGCTGCCGTTCTCGGCGTAGAGACCGGTCGCAGCCCGGACGCCGCGCCCGAACGTCGCCCGGTACCGTTCGGCGACAAACTGGCGAGCCAGCGCTTCGTCATCACCGGCCGCAACCCCCGTGACAGCGGTGGCAACCACCTTCGCGCCCACAAGCGCCTCGTAGACGCCCTGGCCCGACATCGGATCCAGCGCCATGGCCTTATCCCCCGTAACCCACCAGCCGGGGCGGTCTTCGGCCACGCCCAGTCGGGCGTGGGCGGGACGGGCGAGAAGGGCGCCGGCCGGTGACGTCTGGCTCAGCGCGTCCGCCAGATCCGGCAACTCGGCGCCGGCCTGCCGGACGCGGTTGGCAATCGGGCCCGACCGCGGCAGCGTCACCACCTGCACCCAGAGTTCGTCACGCCGCCAGGCCCACCAGGCCCAGCCTCCGGAGAAGGGCCGGATGGCCGTGCCGGCCGCGGCTTGCGCCGCGGCAAAACGGCGACGCTGGCCTAGCGCCACGAGGCGCGGGCCGGCGACTTCGGGACCGCGGCGACCACGCGCCTCGACGACCACGGGAGCCTCGAGCTCCGTACCGTCGACCAGCCGATGGCGCCACGTTGCGGCGTTGCGTGCCGAACGGGTAACCGTACCCGGGAAGTACCGCGCGCCGAGGAGTTCGGCCCGAGACCGCACGGCCTCTGCCAGGACGGACCGGTCGACCAGCCACTCGACACCTTTCACCGGGCGCGCGTCGGCTCCCCAGGTACCGACGCGCCGAGCCGCGCCGATGCCGCCGAGCTCCGCGGGGTCTATGCCGAGATACTTCAGCTGCACAAGGCTCCGCTCCGAAAGCCCCTCGACGCCGGCCGCGGTCCGGCCCGCCACGACGGCGACGCGGGCCCCCGACGAGGCGAGTGCCGACGCCACAGCGCTGCCTGCCGGCCCGGCGCCGATGATGACCGCGTCGAACGTCACGCGTGCGCCTCCTCGACGAGCTGGAGTTCGCCACGGAGCCTTTCCCGCAGCAGATACTTCTGCACCTTACCGCTGATGGTCAGGGGGAACTCGTCCATGAAGCGAACGTATTTGGGAACCTTGTAGTGCGCTATCTGGTCCCGGCAGAACTCGCGGATTTCCTCCTCGGTAGCCGTCGCGCCGTCTCGCAGCCGGACACAGGCGCACACCACCTCGCCGTAGCGATGGTCGGGGACCCCGACGACCGCCACGTCCAGCACCGCCGGGTGACGGTAGAGAAACTCCTCGATTTCGCGCGGCGAGATATTCTCGCCACCTCGGATGATCATGTCCTTGACCCGGCCGACGATGTTGCAGTACCCGTCCTCGTCGACCACCGCCAGATCGCCTGTATGCATCCAGCCGCCCGCATCCAGCACATCGCGCGTCCGCGCTTCATCCGCCCAGTAACCGCGCATGACACTGTAGCCGCGGGTAAGCAATTCGCCCGCAACGCC
>CAIMCI010000039.1 GCA_903839465.1 uncultured Pseudomonadota bacterium | reverse complement strand
TCTTGCGGCACGCGCAGGGAAATGGACGTGCGCGCCTGTCCCGATTTCGGGCGACCGCGTGGCTTGACCATCTTCGCGGCGGTGGCCTGGCCGAAGACCTCAGGCAGGACGGCATCCGCCGATTTGGCGCGGGCGAACGTCGCCTTGGTCCAGGCCGGATTCTCGACGTCGGCCTTCTCAGGGTTCGGCTTGGGCTTCACAACGGGTGACCTCACGTTTGTTCGCTCGGCGCAGACTGATCACATGGACCGTTCCGGCGCGCGGCGCAACTACCCACATATGTAGCCGACGGCCAATGCGGCCCAACGCCTGAAATCGACGCTCGCCGTAGTCGCTACGCACATCTTCCACGATCAATGCAGTGGCCCATTCGAACGTTATCGCGACGTCGAAGGACAGACCGCGCAGCGCCAGATTGCGCTCTCTCTTCGCCGGAGTCGAAGGTGATTCGCACCTATATTGAATATACGTATATACATAAAAACAAGTCTTCGTCGGCGGACCTGCAGGCCAAGCCGGTATGGCTCGCGGTATCGGTTGGCCTGGCCCTGGTTGTTCATCGCTAGAAGACTCTCGATTGGGACCGTGCCTCGTACTGCACCCGATCTGCGAAACTGCGCAATGCGTAATCGCTTCCAAGATGCACGCGAGTCGCAGGGGGAGTGCGTTTGCCGGCGTTTTCTGCCCAACAGCACTCGAAAAACCGGGCGCCAGAAGTGTACGTACGTGCGACTACGTTGCGTGATCGCGCGTGTCGGCAGACTTGAAAACCGGAGACCCCTCACCGGGTTCGCGGGCTCGAATCCCACCCTCTCCACCATCCAATAGCGCCTGGCGATACGTTCGCACCGCTTTCGTGAGCGCATCCGGCAGCTGGCGTTGACCACCCGAGGGCCGATTGCTTGCCTGCGCTTGAACGGTTTCCACGGCGAACTGGCGGCAGGTAAAGATTTCACCCACGAAGTCGCGCGGATTGCTGTTGCCACGGATTCATCGATTGGCCATCCCGCTGTCACAACCGGGGGCGAGCATCGACTCACTTTACATATGGTCACGACGCCGTTCCTACGAGGCCGGCCGGACCAGAGTCAGTGGTCTTCGAGCGGCGCCACACACACCGCCCTGAGGCATCAAGGGAAGCCGACGCCAACACACACAAGCTGGGGGACACACATGGCGCCTTACGCATACGTTCAGGCACGCGGTCGATGGCTCGGTCCTGTCGCCGCAATTTGCACCAGCCTGCTCGCAGTGCCCACCCAGGCCGGCACTGTGCCGTACGTACAGTCTTTCAGCGACAGTTCGTTCATCGGAACGACGCCTACCCTGGTGCTCGGCTTCGGCTCGACCGTCGATTCGGCTTCAAGCGAGCTGTGGGCGAACACCAACTACTACTCACTGAACCTCGATTCGAGCGGCAGCGTCAACGGCTGGACCTTCAAGCCCGGCGCCTACTACGCCGTCAAGACGAACACCGACGGCTCGCTCCCGGCGGCCTTTGCCGGCGGCGTGCTGCTCAATGAGTCGAACACTCTCGGCCTCTCGTCAACGTCGACACCGCTGGCGCAGATGGACGCGGCGACGACCCTGCAAACGGTGGTGGGCCAGCAGTACACGGTGTCTTTGAACTACTGGGGCGATAACCGTCCGGGCCAGTCCTATTCGCTCGACCTGTACCTCAATTCCGCGAAGGTCTATTCCATCGCTGGCACCGAAGGTTCGGCGGGTTCGCTCGCGACGCCGTATACGCTCTCCTACACGTTCACGGCGGATTCGACGAGCACCAATCTCGGCCTCGGCCAATCGACGCCCGCCATGGCTTCGCCGATCATCAACAATCTGTCGGTCACCGCCGTGCCGGTGCCGGCCGCCGGCTGGCTGCTTGCCAGTGTCCTGGCAGGTCTCGTCGGCGTCAGCCGTCGTCGCCCTATGGCCTGATCCCGGCCGGTCGCCACGCAGGGCGCCGCCCGCCTAGGGCGGCGTGGTCGTAGACCATCGTGCCGTGCGCCTGATTCCGCGCTCGCGTCCGCGCGCCATTCGCTTAGACTGTGGCGGCCCTGGTGCCAGACGGCGCCCCCGTTATGGACCCGTCGATGAAGATCCGGATGGTCTGCGCAACCCGCGTCGAGGCCGCGAGCTTCGCGACCCAGACCGCGCTTGGCCGAAGCCTCGCGCTCTATCCGTTCCCGTTCGTGGAACTACGCCTGTTCGCCTCCAACTCGGCGGGTCTCCCTTTTTGCTACAACACGGCGATCCGCGAGGCGGCGAGCGATCCGTGCACGCTCGTCTTCGTGCACGATGACGTGCATCTCCTCGATTTCTTCTGGCCCGACCGGCTGACTTCGGGGCTGCGCGCGGCGCAGGTGGTCGGGATCGCCGGGTGCCGCCGGCGCCGCCCGCGGCAGGTGTCGTGGCGGTATACGGACGACCTGCGGACGATGGAACAGGCCGCCAATCTCAGCGGCGCCATTGCCCACGGCGCCGGCTGGCCCGCCACGGGCGTCAGCTACTACGGACCGATCGGCGCCGAGGTGCAGATCCTGGACGGCGTGCTGCTGGCAGCGCAGAGCGCGAGCCTGATCGCCGCCGGGATTGCCTTTGACGAGCGGTTCGACTTCCATTTCTACGACCTCGATTTCTGCCGGCAGTGCACGGACAAGGGCCTGAAGCTCGCGACCGTCCCGCTGCCGCTGGTGCACGAGAGCGGCGGTGGCTTCGGCACGCCGTCATGGAGCCGCGGCCGGGATGCGTATCTCACGAAATGGGGGGACTGACCCGGGGGTAGTGGCGGGTACGGACCGTGACAGGCCTGCGTCCCTCCGCCGCCCTAGGCAGACCCTATGTAAGTCGCGCGACGAGCGCAGGGAGTTCCGCCAGCAGCGCCGCGCGTTCGGCCTTGGCGGTGCCCGGCAGCCCGCCGACCGGGCGGCGCCAGCGCTCGTCGCCGAGCAACGTGTCGCGCAGCTGCACGAGCAGACCATCGAGCAGGGTTGGCGCCGCGATCGCGACGGTGACCGAGAGCGAGTCGGCCTCCGCGACCGTGCGGTGCCAATGTCCGCGTGGCAGGTACAGCACCGAGCCGGGCTCCATGGGGATGTCGATAAACTCGGCCTCGTCCGGCTCGGGCAGCCGGCTCCCCACCTGATGCACGAGTTCCGGCGGTGGCGCGATACCCGGGCCGAACTGCGAGCCCATGGCGTGGCGCAGCGCGGGGCGCTCGATCACCGAGAACCGCTTGCGGCCGGCGAGCTGGATCGAGAACACGTCCTCGGCGTCGAAGTGGCAGGCGGCGCCGTCGGTCTCGGGCGAGGCCCAGGCGGTAAAGCGGGCGCAGTGCGCCGGCAAACCGAGATCGGCCTCGAGGGCACGCAGGAAGGCGGATGACTCCGGCAGCAGCGGCTCGACGTCCGGCAGGTACAGAGTAAGCCCCATCGCGTACAGGGCCGCGGGGTCAGCGTCCGCGCTCAGGGCCGCGCGCGGCCCGCGTGAACCGCGACCGAACAGCACGCGACCACGGTAGGTCGACAGGAACGCGGCCGGCGTGTCAAAACACGGTGCGTTGAGGGGCGCCGGCAGGCGCGACCTCGGCCCGTGCACGGCAAGCGGCGTCGTCGGCCAGTGGGCTTCCAGAAACTCGGGCACGCTGAGAGGCTGCACGAGCCCCGCGAGGACCGGGACACCGGGAGCACCCGGTGTCCCGGTCGCGGCGCCGGGGAGTACTGGCGCCGGGCACGCCATGTCAGCCGCCGGAATTCCGCTCGGCGTCGTGTCCGGAACCCGGAACGATCCCGGTGCCGTGCCACTGGCCGGGCGGAGCGATGATCGTGCCGAGCACGGGAGGATGGACGACCGTGCCCTGGACCGGACCCGGCGCGACGGCGGAGCCGTGCCAGTCGCCCGACGGCGAAATGACGGTGCCCTGCACCGACGGTCGTATCACGGTGCCCAGTACGTTGCCGCCCGGCAGACCGGCGCCGCGCAACGGTGTCCCTAAAGCGGCGGCGGGCGAGACGACGGAGTGTGGCGTGCCCGCGTCCGCGACGCCGGCGACCGGCAGGCAGGTCGCGGCTGCAATGATGGTGATGACTCGCATGGATACCCCTTTCTGTTAAGTGTTCTCAGTGCTCGCCCGGGTGCCGTCTGAGTCCTTGGCGTCCGTCGGCGGGCCACTATTCACGGCCTATGCGCGCTCCGGCAAGCGGTGCGACAACCTTTGGGATCCCTTCCCGGTCACCGTCAGACGTCGCCGGCCCGAGTGGTGTCTCGCCCGTGCGCCAAGGCGACGGCGGCCCGGATTCGCTCTGCCGCATCGGCATCGGCATCGGGCGCCCGGTTCGCATCGGGTGAAGTCACGGTTGACGGCGCCGATCGGTGCCTGCGTTCAGGGGCTGGCCGGGACCGGGTTCCCGGGCGCATGCTCGGGCGCGATTCCAAGGAGTATCGCGATGAACGACGGATCGGGTCCCGCGCAGGCAGTATTACCGGCGGCCGCTGTGAGACCACGACTCGGCCAGCGCCACGTGCTCCTCTTGCTCGTATTCCTCGCCTGCGTGCTCGGCTACACGGACCGCGTCAACATCGCGGTCGTCGCGGTGTCGATGAAGGAGCAGTTCGGCTGGTCGCAGACCGACAAGGGCATCGTGCTGTCGGCCTTCTTCGCCGGCTACCTGCTGTTCATGCCGGTGACCGGCCTGCTCGCGGCACGCTTCGGCGGCAAGCGCATGCTCGGCTGGTCGGTCGTGGCCTGGTCCCTGTTCACGCTGCTGACGCCGGTGTCAGCGGGCTGGTCGTTCACCGCGCTCGTCGCCACGCGCGTCCTGATGGGCGTGGGCGAGGCGGCGATGTTCCCGGCGGCCTACGAGCTCTTCGGGCGCTGGATTCCGTTCGCAGAGCGCAGCCGGGCGACGGCACGGCTGATGAGCGGTATTCCGGTCGGGACGCTGGTCGGCCTTTCCGGCAGCGGCTGGCTGGTCAAGAGCTACGGCTGGCCGGCCGCGTTCTACGTCTTCGGCGGTCTCGGCCTCGTCTGGGCGCTCGCGTGGTTTGCGCGCGTCGCGAACGACCCGGCGGCCGATTCGCGGCTGGCGCCGGGCGAGCGCGAGCTCCTGGCACCGGTGGCGACGCCGGCCAGCGCGGCCGCGGCACCGGTCGACTACCGTCGGCTCCTGCTCTCGAAGTCGACGCTCGCCTTGTGCGTCGCGCACTTCGCGACGACGTGGAACGTCTACGTGCTGATCTCGTGGCTCCCCAGCTACTTCCGCGATGTCCAGCACCTGACCATCGCCGGCGCGGGGTTCTATTCGGCCGCGCCGTGGCTGGCGATGTTTGTCGCCGCCAACGTGGCGGCCGCACTGTCGGATCGCCTGGTCGCGCGCGGCGTCGGGGTCACCGGGGTGCGGAAGTTCTTCGAGTGCTCGGGGCTGACCCTGAGCGCGCTGATGCTGCTCCTGACCCGCGGGGCCGGTTCCGCGGAGGCGGCCGTCGCTTGCCTGTGCGTGGCGATGGCCGCGACCGGCTGGGCGACGGCCGGGTTCGCGCCGGGCACGCTCGACGTCGCGCCGCGCCATGCGGGCGTGCTCTACAGCTTCAGCAACACCTTCGCGACGATCCCGGGCGTGGTCGGGGTCGCCATCGCCGGCTGGCTCGTCGACGTCACCGGCACCTATTCGGCGGTGTTCGCCCTCGCCGCGGCCATCGGGATCGGGGGGGCGCTGCTCTTCGGCCTCCTCTTCGAAGCGCGCCCGGTCCTCGGCGACTGACCGCGCCGCGATCGGCGGCCAGTGCTCCCCGGTCAGATCGCCCGGGAGTGGCGCGGGCCGGCGCTCGCCGCCTGGCCCGCCGCGAGCCTGCCATCGAAGGCCATCGCGAGGTGGCGGAGCAGCAGCCGGCCGCGCT
>CAIMCI010000038.1 GCA_903839465.1 uncultured Pseudomonadota bacterium | reverse complement strand
GATCATGCCGGACATCGAGAAGCGCCTGGAGGCCTTCGTCCGCCTCGCGCACGGCATCATTGTCTTCCCCGGCGGCGTGGGCACGGCTGAGGAGATCCTCTACCTGCTGGGCACGCTGCTCGATCCGGCGAACCAGGCCGAACCGCTGCCGGTCGTCTTCACGGGACCGGCGTCCGCCGCCGAGTACTTTGCCCGGATCGACGAATTCGTCGCGCTCACGCTCGGGCCGAGGGCGCAGGCCCGCTACCGGATCGTCATCGACGATCCGGCGCAAGCGGCCCGGCTCATGGTCAAGGGCGCGGCGCGAGTGCACCGTCACCGCGAGTCGACCGGCGACTCGTTCCGCTTCAACTGGAACCTGAAGATCCCGCACGAGTTCCAGCTGCCGTTCGAGATCAGCCACGAAAACATCGAGGGATTCGAGGTGCGCGTGTCGCAGCCGGTGCACGAGCGGGCGGCGAACCTGCGGCGCATCTTCTCGGCGATCGTCGCCGGCAACATCAAGGAGCCGGGCATCCGCGCGGTCGAGGCGCACGGCCCGTTCCGCATCCACGGTGACGCCGAGCTGATGCGACCGCTCGACGCGCTCTTGGCGTCATTTGTGGCGCAGCGGCGCATGAAACTGTCCGGGGATTACAAGCCCGTCTACCGCATTGTCGCTTAACGTCAGCTAAGTGAACTCGGTCGCATCCGCGCGCCGGGTGGCTGTGACGCAGTTCCTGTGCCGGAAAGTGCACGGGGGCTAACGTTTGGACACATTCAAGCAGGTGTGTCCAATGAGCGACAGCAAAGGTCTGCGGGCGGCGACGATGCCACGTTCGATAAGCGAACGCGGCTCTGCACCGACCCTGTGGAGCGATTATCAGCAGCGGACGTGGGCAGAGCACGCGCCGCTCGCCAAGGCCGTTCCCGGCAAGGCGCCGGCGCCTAACGCGCCGGCGGCCGGTATCAGCCGCCATGCGGCGATAACCGGCAGTCTGCACTCCTACGCCAACTACAAGTCCTGGGCGGAGCGCGTGCGCACCAGCTGGGAGCCGGACAAGGACAAGGCCGGCTGACTCAGCCGTGCGTCGCGATGCCGGCCAGCGGCTGATCGCCGCCGGTGTCGGTCACGCGACGCGCATCGAGCCACTGCACCAGTGGCTCCCAGGTAGCCGTATCTTCGCGTACGAGCTGCTGTTTCATCTCATGCAGTCCCACGCCCGTCTCGGCGACCCGCAGGTAGTTCTGCGAGTCACGCAGCGTCGTCACGACCGGGATGTGCAGCGTATCCAGGAAGCGCATCAGGGTGCCGAAGGAACGGTAATTGCGGCGCACCCGGTTGGCGACCACGCCGATCTTGTCCTCGCTGCGCCGGACCTTGGCGACCAGCAGAAGGTCCGAGATGCATTTCGAGCAGGCATGGATGTCGATGTCGGAGGGCAGCACCGGGACGAGGATCGCGTCCGAGTTCGCCACGAGCTGCGGGATGTCGTGCGACGGCACCGCCGCCGGCGTGTCCGCGACCAGCCAGTCGCAGCCGACCGGGGCGCGCAGCAGGAACGACCGGGTGACCCTGAGGTTGCGCTCAAAGGCCGCGATGCCGTGGATCGTCGGCAGTTCCGGGCCGCGCTTCTTCAGCCAGCGGGTGCTCGAGCCCTGCGGGTCGTAGTCCATCAGGGTCGGCGACAGGCCCTGGGTCGCGTAGTACGCAACGAGGTTCGTGGCCAGCGTGGTCTTGCCGGAGCCCCCCTTGGGATTCAACACCACGACACGACGCGTCATTGGCACGCCCTTTTTGCCCTGCACGAACCGTCCACCCCGGCGGCGGCGGCCACCCGGATCGACCCTGTCATCTGCCGGTCGCGCACGCCGGGCACCATACTTCCAGCCTACGCAGGGGGCGAAGTCCACGCAAGTGACGCCGTATTACGACGCTGAGACATGGAACACGGCGGGCCGCCCGCTGTCTGCCTACAGTCAGGGGCCGTAAAGAGTGCCCCTACACGGCCGTAACCAAAGGCGTGCCATGGAAGTTCTGTTGCAGGTTCTGGACGAAATCGACGACTTCGTGTTCATGGTCCGCCGCCGCCTGCTGGTTTGGCCGGCCCGGACCCGGACCCGCCCCGTCTGACCCCCGGCGTGCGGGCGCCGCCGGTCTGGCCCGGCGCCGCCAGCCTGTTCCCGGCCGACCCGGTCCCGGGTGGGCCTTGAATCCCGCCCGATCGCCCTCAGCTTCCTCCGCTGGCAGGCCCGTCCGCCGGCTTCCTGCCGTCCGTTCCGCGACCGCCCGAGGAAAGCGTCATGTCGACCAGCGAGACCCGTGAAACCCTAGGCTTCAAGGCCGAGGTCAGCCAGCTGCTGCGGATGATGATCCACTCCCTGTATTCCAACCGGGAGATCTTCCTGCGCGAGCTGATTTCCAACGCCTCGGATGCCTGCGACAAGCGCCGGTTCCGGGCGCTGGCCGAGCCCGCGCTCGGCGCCGAGTCGATGTCGATCGACGTCGAGTTCGACCCGAATGCGGCGACCGTGTCGGTGACCGATTCCGGGGTCGGCATGAACCGCGAGGACGTCGTCGCCCAGCTCGGCACCATCGCCAAGTCCGGCACCGCCGAATTCCTCGCCAACCTGAGCGGCGACCAGGCCAAGGATGCCCAGCTGATCGGCCAGTTCGGCGTCGGCTTCTATTCCGCGTTCATCGTCGCCGGCCGGGTCGAGGTCTACAGCCGCCGGGCCGGCGACCCGGCCGAGGCTGGGGTGCATTGGGAATCGACCGGCGAGGGCGACTTCACCGTCGAGCCCGCCACGCTCGAGTCGGTCGGCACCCGGATCGTCCTGCACCTGCGCGACGACGCCAAGGAATACGCCGACGCCTGGCGCCTGCGTTCCCTGGTCCGCCGCTACTCCGACCACATCGCCTTCCCCGTGCGCATGCGCAAGGAAGGGGCGACCCACGACTGGGACACGGTGAACTCGGCGACGGCACTCTGGACCCGGCCACGGTCGGAGATCACCGACGAGGAATACACCGAGTTTTACAAGCACATCGGCCACGACGCCACCGCGCCGCTCGCGCATTCCCACAACCGCGTCGAGGGCAAGCGCGAGTACACGACGCTGCTCTACGTGCCGGCGCGCGCGCCCTTCGACCTGTGGAACCGCGATGCGCCGCGGGGCCTGAAGCTGTACGTGAAGCGGGTGTTCATCCTCGATGACGCCGAGCAGTTCCTGCCGCACTACCTGCGCTTCCTCAAGGGCGTGGTCGATTCGTCCGACCTGCCGCTGAACGTCTCGCGCGAACTGCTGCAGGACGATCCGGAGATCGAGGCGATGCGCTCCGGCATCGCCCGCCGGGGCCTCGACATGCTGGCGAAGCTCGCCGAGACCGACAGCGCCAAGTACCAGACCTGTTGGAACGAGTTCGGCCAGGTCCTGAAGGAAGGTGTCGCCGAGGACACGGCCAACCGCGACCGCATCGCCCGGCTGCTGCGGTTTTCGACCACCCACGCGGATCTCGAGACCCAGGACCAGTCGCTCGGCGACTACGTGTCGCGCATGCGCGCGGGCCAGAAGCACATCTATTACGTCACCGCGGAGACCTGGAACTCCGCCCGTCAGAGCCCGCACCTCGAGCGGCTGCGCAAGCTCGGCGTCGAGGCGCTGCTGCTGCACGACCGGATCGACGCCTGGATGGTCGGCTACCTGACCGAGTTCGACGGCAAGTCGCTGAAGGACGCGGCGCGCGGTGACCTCGACCTCGGCGATCTGGCGACCGGCGACGGCCAGGCCCCGGCGGAGACCGCCAGCGAGGGCGTGCTCGCGCTGTGCGGCCGGCTGCGCGAGGTGCTGTCCGGCAAGGTCGAGAGCGTGCGCGCGACCGAGCGGCTGGCGGAATCCGCGGCGTGCCTCGTCCGCGGCGACCAGGACCTTGGCCTGCAGATGCGCAAGATCCTCGAGGCGGCCGGCCAGAAGGTGCCGGAGGCGCGCCCGGCGCTCGAGATCAATCCCGGCCACCCGCTGGTGGCAAAGCTCGCGGCGCTGCCCGACGGCGAACGCTTCCGCGACTTCGCCATGACGCTGTTCGACCAGGCGACCCTGGCCGAAGGCGGCGTGCTCGCCGACCCGGCCGAGTACTGCCGGCGGGTCAATCGCCTGCTGCTCGCCGAATGACGCATAATTCCGGTAATCCAGCGCCCGCCACGGGCAAACGAGGCCGCTATGCCGACACGTGACGAACTCCAGTCTCGCCTGACCGAGGAGCAGTTCCGCATAACCCAGGAGAAGGGCACGGAGCGCGCCTTCACCGGCAAGTACGTCGACAACAAGGCCGACGGCACCTACCGCTGCGTTTGCTGCAGCGCGGAGCTGTTCACGTCGCAGACCAAGTACGACTCCGGCAGCGGCTGGCCGAGCTTCTGGCTGCCGCTGGCCGGCGACCGGGTCGCCACCCACCGCGACACGAGCCACGGCATGGTCCGCACCGAGGTCACGTGCGCACGCTGCGGGGCTCACCTCGGCCACGTCTTTGAGGACGGTCCGCAGCCCTCCGGACTGCGCTACTGCATCAATTCGGCCTCGCTCGACTTCAGCCCCGGGGAGTCCAAGTGATGGTCAGCCGCGGTTTTCTGCCGATCGCCTGCCTGCTGCTGGCCAGCGTCCCGGTCCTCGCCGCGGACGAGGCCCCGACCGGCACGGCTGCCGTCAACCCGGTCGAGGCCGCGCGCCAGGCCGCGGTTGGCGCGGGCCTGGACGTACGCGACCTCAAGGTCGGCAAGGGCACCGTCGCCATCGCACCGGGCAAGGCGCGCGTGCACTACACGGGCTGGCTGTACGAGCCGACGGCCAAGGACGGCAAGGGCCGGCAGTTCGACAGCTCGCTCAGCCGCGGCCAGCCGTTCAGCTTCGATCTTGGCGCCGGCCAGGTGATCCGCGGCTGGGACCTCGGTGTGGCCGGCATGCAGATCGGCGGTGAGCGCCGGCTGGTGATCCCGCCGAACCTCGCTTACGGCGTGCGCGGCGCCGGCAACGGCGTGATCCCGCCCAATGCGACGCTGGTCTTCGACATCCAGCTGCTCGGCTTTGTCGCCCAGTAGGCCGGCCGGCCGGCGGCGCGGGGCGCGAGTTTGAGCTTCGTGCCGCCGCGCCCGGAACCGATCACGGTCGAGGGTCCCGCGGGGCCGCTCGAGGCGATCCTCGAGGTGCCGGCCGGCTTTGCCGGCGAGCGTGCCGCCGTGGTCTGCCACCCGCATCCGCTGTTCGGCGGCACGATGAACAACAAGGTCGTGCACACCGCGGCGCGCGCCCTGCAGGAGGCGGGCTACGCGACCCTGCGCTTCAACTTCCGCGGCGTCGGTGCGAGCCCCGGCGTCTTCGACAACGGCCTGGGCGAGACCGACGATGCGCTCGCGGCATTCGACGACGCCAGGGCGCGCTGGCCGGCGGCCAGCATCAGCGTGGCCGGCTTCTCGTTCGGCTCGTTCGTCGCCTGCCGCGTCGCGGCGCGGCGCGCCGTGCGCGAACTGATCCTCATCTCGCCGCCCGTCGCCCGGTTCGATTTCGGCGCGGCCCCGGTTCGGCCCACGGTCGTGATCCAGGGCGACGTCGACGATGTCGTGCTGGCGGACGACGTGGCGCAGTGGGTGGCGGGGCTGTCGCCGGTGCCGCCGCTCGTGACCGTGGCCGGCGCGGGCCATTTCTTCCACGGCCATCTCGCGGAACTCCGCCAGGCCGTGCAGGCGGCGCTGCGCTGACCGCGCCTCGGCTACCCGCCGGGCTCTCGCGGGCATAAAAAAAGCCGGGGAATTCCCCGGCTTTTTGCTACGACCCCGGCCGCTCGCGGCCGTTCGCGCAGAGGCGGTCGCTCAGTTCACGAAGCCCTTGAGGGACTTCAGCGGCATTGCGCGGACCTTCTTCGAGGCGGGCTTCGCCTTGAATACCATCTTCTCGCCCGTGAACGGGTTGACGCCTTCGCGTGCCTTGGTGGCAGGCTTCTTGACGACCTTCAGCTTCAGCAGGCCCGGCAGGGTGAACAGGCCGGCGCCACGCAGGCTCTTCTTGATGATGCCATTCAGCGACTCAAAAACCGCCGCGACCTGCTTGCGGGAAAGATCCGTGTCCTTGGCGATCTGCGCCATGATCTCGGACTTGGTCGGGGCTGCGTTCTTTTTCGCCATGTGTTTGGTCTCCTGATGTTTACGAAAAGATCCCCCCCAATTCGAAAACACCGGTAAAACCAGTATCGTCGCGAGGATCTTGAACTCATTCGCGCGGGACGATAACACAGCGCGCAACGAATTCAACTAGCAATTGCGAGGTTTTTGCGCGACGCGTTGCGTTTGGCGCGGGGATTTCCGAGCCGTCGGTCAATCGACGAAGAGCTCGCGACGGAATTCGGCGGTAATCGCCGGCTCAGTCGAGGCGGGCCTGGCAGTCACCGCGAAGCTCAGCAACTCACGACCGTTGGACGTGAAGACACCGAGCCAGGAGCGCGCACCTTCGCGTTCGACGCGCTGCACCGCAACCGGTCGGCTGACGCCATCCAGCGAACGGATGGTTATGGCGACCGAGGCATCGGCCATGGCGTCGGAAGTGCCGCGCTTGAGCGACACGACCACCAAGCCACGTGAAGGGTCGCCGGCAACTCCGTATTCCTTCGCGAGTTCCGGCGGCAGGTCGGTGCTGCGCATTGCGCTGTAGTAGAGCGTCCACTCGCCGCGACTGACGAAGCCGGGATCGTCCCAGGCCCGGGCCGGTGGCGGTGGCCCGGCCGGCCCGGAGCCGCAGCCGCACAGGGCGGCGAGGGCGGCGAGGGCAAGGACGGCGAGAAGCCGCTGGCGCATGGCTCAGGCGCGCTCCAGGAGGGAAGCCAGTTCGTCCGGAATCTTGCGCGGCGCGGCAATCCTTAAGACCTTGTCGCGGGACGAATCGCCGCGAATGAGCGCCACACCCCCGGTCGGCACGTCAAAGCAGCGCGCGACGAAGCTCCTCAGGTAGGCGTTGGCCGCGCCGTCGACCGGAGGCGCGGTGATGCGGATGCGCAACCGCTCCGTATCGGCCTCGACGGCATCGCGGCGCGCGCGCGGCTGGACCCTCGCCGAGACGATCAGGTCCGCACCGTCCCAGCGCGCCCAGGATGCGCTCATCCGAGCAGGTGCCTGAGCACCGGCGCGACGCGGGTGTCGAGCACGATCTGCAGCAGCTGGATCATGAAGAACACCACGATCGGCGAGATATCCAGTCCGCCGAGGCTCGGCAGTGCGCGCCGGAACGGGCCGAGCACCGGTTCGCACAGCTGGCCGAGCAGGCGGCTGAGCGGGTTGTAGCCGCCGGTGTTGACCCAGCTCATGAGCACGTAGATGAAGATCATGAACTGGTACAGGCCGAGCGTCGTCGCGAGCAGGCGGACCAGGGCGTCGGCCAGCGCCGCGCCGGGTGTCGGCAGGCCGAGGCCGAGCAGTGCGTAGCCGACCGCCGAGACCGCCAGTTGCACCAGGAGCACTGCGACCACCGACGCCGTATCGATGTGCCCGGCCGGTGGCAGCACCCGCCGCAGCGGCAGGACCAGCGGATTGGTGACCCGCACGACGAACATCGCGACGGGGTTGCGAAAGTCCGCCCGGACCTGCTGCAGCAGGAAGCGCAGCAGGAAGACGCCGACCAGTGCCGACAGCAGCTGCATGAGCGTGTGATAGAGAAAGTTGAGTTCGGGCATGAAGGTCCCTGGGCGTCGTGTAGCGTGTCAGTCCCGGCCGAACTCGTCGGCCAGCTCGGCGGCGCGGCGGGCCGCTGCCTGTACCGCGGCACCGACGATAGCACGCAGGTCCGCCGCCTCTAAGACGGCGAGCGCCGCGGCCGTCGTGCCGCCTGCCGACGTCACCGAGGCGCGCAGCTCCGCACAGGTCGAGCTCGAGCCGTGGGCAAACCGCGCCGTGCCGAGCGCCGTATCGAGCGCCAGACGGTGCGCCACGGCCGGGTCCAGTCCGACCTCGACCCCTGCCGCCTCCAGCACCTCGATCAGACGCAGGAAGTACGCCGGCCCGCTGCCGGAGACGGCGGTCGCGGCATCGATCTGCGCATCCGACCCCACCCAGACGACGCTGCCGACGGCGCCGAGGAGGGTGGCAGCGAGGGCGCGCCGCTCGGCGCTCACGGCCGTTCCCGCGTACAGCGCCGTCACGCCGGCACCGACCAGCGCCGGCCTGTTCGGCATCGCCCGCACGACCACCGCGCCGGTCCCGAGCCAGCGTTCAAGGTCGGCCGTGCGGATGCCGGCGGCCACCGAAATCACCAGCGGCCGTACCCGCGCGACGAGCGGGGCGAGCTCGCGGGCGACGCCGGCGACCTGCTGCGGCTTGACGGCCAGCACCCAGACCGTGCCGGCGGCCGCCACGACGGCGTTGTCGGCGGCCACGTGGACGTCCGGGAATGCCGCGGCGAGCTCGCTGCGCTGCGCGGCCCCCGGATCCGACACCCACATCGCGGGCCGCGGCAGCGGGCCGGCGGCGAGGCCGCCGAGCAGGGCGCGGGACATCTGGCCGCCGCCGATGAAGGCGAGGGTCGGCAGGAGGGGGCTCTGGGTCGTCACGCTGAGGGTTCCTTTGCGCTGCGTTCGCCGAATACCGCGGTGCCGACGCGCACGTGGGTCGCGCCCTCGAGGATCGCCGCCTCGAAATCGCCACTCATGCCCATCGACAGGCAATCCAGCCGGTGGCCGGCGGCGTTGAGGTCGTCGCGGAGCTCGCGCAGGCGGCGAAAGCGCTGGCGGAGCAGGGCAACGTCGGTCGTCGGCGGCGGGATGCACATCAGGCCGCGCAGCGCGAGGCGTGGCAGCGCGGCGACCGCGGCGGCCAGCGCCGGCATCTCGGCCGGCGCGACGCCGCCCTTGCCCGGCTCCGGCTCGATCATCACCTGCAGGCAGACGTTGAGCGGCGGCAGCGACGGCGGCCGCTGGGCGGCCAGCCGTTCGGCGAGGCGTAGCCGGTCCACAGTGTGGACCCAGTCAAAATGCTCGGCGGCGGCCCGGGACTTGTTGGCCTGCAGCTGGCCTATGAAATGCCAGACGGTGCCGGCGGCCGGCACGGCCGCCTGCTTCTCGAGCGCTTCCTGCAGGTAGTTTTCGCCGAAGTCGGCCTGGCCGAGGGCGCGGACCGCGGCCACGGTCGCGGCCGGCTGGGTCTTCGAGACCGCGATCAGCGTGACCGAACCCGCCGGCCGGCCGGCCGCCGCCGTGGCCGTGGCGATGCGATTTCGGACCGCGGCGAGGTTGGTCGCCCAAAACTGCGGACTCGTTAACATATTGGCAGAGGGGTCCCTTGGCTATACTCGGTCCAGCCCAGCGCCGAGCGTGCCGCGGCGCAATACAGCGCCGTGCCGCCTGTTCCCGGAGTTTGCATGGCCGTCGACATCGCCCAGTTGCTCGCCTTCGCTGTCAAGAACAGCGCGTCGGACCTGCACCTCTCTGCCGGTATGCCGCCGATGATTCGTGTCGATGGCGACATGAAGCGCATCAACATGCCGGCGCTCGCCCATAAGGAAGTACACGCCATGGTGTACGACATTATGAACGACAAGCAGCGCAAGGCGTACGAGGAGTTCTTCGAGACGGACTTCTCCTTCGAGATCCCGAAGCTGGCGCGGTTCCGCGTCAACGCTTTCAACCAGAACCGCGGCGCCGGCGCCGTCTTTCGCAGCATTCCGTCGGTCGTGATGTCACTGGACGAGCTGAATGCACCGAAGGTGTTCAAGGACCTGTGCATGCTGCCGCGCGGCCTCGTGCTCGTGACCGGACCGACCGGCTCGGGCAAGTCGACGACGCTGGCGGCGATGATCGACGACATCAACCAGACCCAGAGCGGGCACATCCTGACGATCGAGGACCCGATCGAGTTCGTCCACCACCGGAAGAAGAGCCTGATCAGCCAGCGTGAAGTGGGCGTGCACGCACCCTCGTTCGCCGCCGCCATCCACTCGGCCCTGCGCGAGGACCCGGACGTCATCCTGGTCGGCGAGCTGCGCGACCTCGAGACGATCGGCATCGCGGTGTCCGCGGCCGAGATGGGTGTGCTCGTCATGGGCACGCTGCATACCAACGGCGCGGCGGCCACCATCGATCGCGTCGTCAACGCCTTCCCGGCCGACAAGCAGGGCCACGTCCGGACGATGCTGTCGACCAGTATCCGCGGGGTCATTTCCCAGCAGCTCATTCCG
>CAIMCI010000037.1 GCA_903839465.1 uncultured Pseudomonadota bacterium | reverse complement strand
GCATCGACGAGTTGTGGACGGAGTGCAGGCGCCGCTACGGCAACCACGGCCCGTGGCTCTTTGGCGAGTACAGCATCGCCGACGCCTATTACGCGCCGATCGTCTGTCGACTCGCGACCTACGGCCTCGACTGGATCGGCAGCGAGGCCCGGGACTACGTCGCAGCGAGCCTGGCCGAGCCGGCACTCGCCGAATGGTCGGCCGCGGCGCTGGCTGAAACAGAGCTCCTGCCGGGCGAGGAAGTCGGCCTGACCGGCCGCTAGCCGGTCCGCCAGGCGGCCTGGTAGCCAAGGCCCAGGGCGACGATCCGCGCGAGGAGCTGCGAGTAGTCGATGCCGACCGCGCCCGCCGACTTGGCGAAGTCCTCGGTGGCGGCCAGGTTCGGGTTGGCGTTGGCTTCCAGCACGAAGATCGAGCCGTCGGCGCGGACCCTGAAGTCCATCCGCGCGTAGCCCGACAGGTGCAGCGCGCGATAGATGCGCCGCGCCAGATGGCGCAGGCGCTCGCTCGCACCCTCCGGCAGATCCTCGGCCCGCGCCGTGGTGATGCCGTGCCGTCGCTGGTACTTGCGGTCCCACTTGACCTTGCGGGTCGCGATCGTCGCCTGGTCGGGTGGCAGCGTGCCGAAGTTGAGCTCCCACGGCGGCAGCACGCTGATGCGGTCGTTGCCGTAGACGCCGACGTAGACCTCGCGCCCCTCGATGTATTCCTCGACCAGCGCGTCCGAGGTCGTCTGCTGGTGGATGAACTCGATCCGCTCCTTGAGACTCGCGGCGTCGCTGACGACGGACGCCTGCGCGATTCCCAGTGACGCGTCGTCGGTGGCCGACTTGACGAACAGCGGGTAGCGCAGCTTCCTCGGGATCAGGATCTTGCGCCCGCGCGGAAACAGGCTGAACTGCGGCGTCGGAATCCGGTGGTAGGACAAGAGCTGCTTCGACAGCACCTTGTCGCGCGACAGCATCAGCCCGCGCGGATTGCAGCCCGAATACGGCTGGCGCAGGAGCTCCAGGTAGGCGACGACGTGCTGGTCGTGGCTGACGATGCCGTCGAACTCCTCGAGCAGGTTGAAGACGATGTCCGGCTTGCCCTCGGCGATGGCCGTGCGCAGGTCGCCCAGGCGATCGAGGATCCCGACGCACTGCACTTCATGGCCGGCCCGCCGGAAGGTGGACACGACATCGTATTCGGTGCGCCACTCGTCGATTTCCTGCTCGGTGTAGCCGGCGAGCGAGTCGGGCGGAATCAGCGTCTCGTGGACCGCCACCAGCACCCGCAGCTTCTTCATAGGGCGAGGCGGCGTCCCGCGCCGCGCTGCCAGACTTCGGCCAGCCGCTGCAGTTCAAGCTTGATGTTGCGCGCGGCCTCGCGGCTGTCGCCGGCCACGTACAGGTCCAGCCGGTCGGCGCGCGAGATGGCCGTGCGCACGACCTGGTGGGCGAAGTAGTCGGTGCAGCCGGCGCTGTGCGCCAGATGCTCGCGCAGGCGCGGCCGCAGCTGGCGCAGGAGTGCGGCGGCGCGCAGCCGCTGGCGGCCGGGCTCGGCGACGAAGAGCTTCCTGAGCACCGCATCCTCGGTGCGGGCCTGCGGCGAATGGTAGTGCGCTCGCATCCGCTCGTAGTGCTCGCCGAGGGTCCGCCGGTTCTCGCCGAGTGGCTCGATGTGCGTCCGGCTGCGGACCAGTGCCGGCGCGTTCGCGCACTCCTGCATCGTCCGCTCGACGTAAAGGAGCTTGTTCAGCGCCGGCCAGTCGGCGTAGTCGCGCCGCCAGCGCGAGGCGGGCTTCAGCCACACCGCGAAGGTTTCGGCGAAATCCTCGGTCGGATGGCTCTGCGCGTACCAGCTGCCGAGGTGCTGGACGTAGCGCCGGCTGCCCGGACGCGGGACGTAGCTCGTCGGATACGGCAGCGAGGCCGGCCCGAAGACCTCGCGGAACGCGCGCCGCCGGCGCAGGCGGTAGGCGGTGTCGATCGCGTGGCCCGCCTCGTGGCGCAAAAGGCGCATCAGCCAGTTGTCGTTGCCCCCCTCCACCTCGCGCATCACGTGCCGCTCGAGGCGCCGCAGGCGCGGATGGGCGAGGTAGAAGGGCATCGCGATGCCGGGCACGCCGTCGGGTGAAAACCATTCGTCGGCCAGCCAGACATGCGGCCGGAAGGCGAGGTCCCGCGCGGCAAGCTCCGCGTACAGGCGCTGCACATACAGCTTGAGAACCGAACGTTCGAGCGACAGGCCAAGGTCGCACAGCCGGACCCTGAGCAGCTCGCGGTCGCTGAGGTGCACCCACCAGTAGCCGCGGTCTGTCTGGCGTCGCGGTGCGGCAATGTAGGGACTCGGAAACGACGCGGCCATCGGCGACTCTCTGGCGTTCGACGGGCAGCCCCCGTTGCTGCCCGGGCCAAGCTTAGCCGAGCCCGCGTCGGCCCGGAATGCCGACTGGCCGCCCCGGCTCAGCCGGCGTCGGGCCGCTCGATCGCCGCCGCCAGCAGCCGGTCGGCGGTCGCCTCGAGCAGGTCGCGCCGGGCGACCGTCGCCCGCCAGGCCGCCGGGATCGCCGGCGCGCCGTAGACGGCGCCCGCCAGCACGCCGGCGAGAGCCGCCGTCGAATCCGACTCGCCGCCGAGGTTGGCGGCGCGCAGCACCGTGTCCTTGAAGGTCTGCCCGGCGCCGAGCGCATAGAGTACGGCCGAAAGTCCGTCGAGCGCCCGCCCGGTCGACGCCGCCGGCGGCGCCGGCCCGCCGTTGGCGGCCAGAATCACGGCCATCACTTCCGGACGCAGCGGCTGGCGGTCCCAGGCGCCGGGGACCGGCGCGAACGGGCCGCGCAGCAGCCTTTCCCGGCCGGCGCCGCGCAGGGCGCCGAAGAGCAGTGCCGCGTAGTAGCGGACGCAGTCGAGCACGACCGGCGCCTGATGGGTCAGGCGCGCGCAATCGACGGACATCGACACCGCGAGATCCCAGTCGGGCAGCGCGAAACACGCGCCGACGGCGGCCCGGCCGAGCGGCTCCTGTTCGTCGCGCGCCGGATCGTGCGAACCCGAATAGGGGTTGCCGCTCCACTGCGCCTGGGCGAGCGCGCGGGCGGTCGCGGCCGTGATGCCAAGGCACTGGCCGGTAGCACTGAGCAGGCCGTCCGCCTGCCAGGTACGCAGCCGGGCGACGAGGTCGTCGGCATCGAACCCGGCCGCGGCCAGCACCCCGTCCGCCAGCACCAGGGGCACGGCGGTGTCGTCGGTCCATGCGCCGGGCGGCAGCTGGTGCGGCCCGCCGCCGAGCAGGTCACCGATCGGCGTGAACGTGCCGGCGCGCCGGTGCTGCGCTGGCTGGCCGACAGCGTCGCCGAGCGCGAGGCCAAGCCAGACACCCCGGTAGCGCTGCTGCAGGCGTTCGGCGACGGCGAGCACGCCGAGCGGATCGTCGTCCCCGGCGGCGGCGGCGGCGACGGGCGGCGGCGGCGCACGATCCGCACCGGGCCAGGCGCGGATGTACTCGGCCTGCTCGTCGGTCTCCGGCGTGTGCGGGTAGTCGGCGGCGCGGCCGCTGTCGTGCCAGAGACCTTCCAGCCGGTCGAGGGCCGCCGCGCCGTCCCCGAGCCGCCGGGCGAGGAAGCAGCCGATGACGAGCCCGGTGCGGCCGATACCGGCACGGCAGTGCACGTAGACGCAGTGACCGGCGTCGAGCGCCTCGTCGATTTCGTCGAGAATCTCGACGGTCTGCGCCACCGCGCGCGGCACGCCGTGGTCGACGATCGGGCGGCGCGAGTAGTACACCGGCCGGCCGGCCAGCGCATCGTAGGGGTTCGGCAGCAGCGGCTCGTAGGGCTGGCGCTCGCCGGGCTCGGTCAGGTCGACGAAATAGTCGACGCCGGCCGCGCGCAGCGCCTCGAGCCGGGCGACGGTCGCCTGGATGCTCTTTCCGGCGGGGTAGGAACCGGCCAGCAGCCGGCCCGGCACGACCCAGTAGCTGCCGTCCGGCGCGGGTGCCGTCACGCGTCCGGGACCCGGTGCGAGCCGCCGGCAGGCGCCGCCGCCGCGGCCGCGGCCGCGGCCGCAAAATCGTCGTCGCCCTCGTCGCCCTCGTCGTCGATCGTGCCGGTCGCCGGCTGAAAATCGAAGCCCGCGGCGCGCGGCTCGAGTTCGGCGGTCGCCGCCGCCTCGTGCACGGGCTGCAGACCTGCCTGGCGGCGGTCCTCGAGGCCGGCGAAGTCGAACAGCCGCGGATCGGCCAGCTGGCTCGGCGCGACCCGGGTCAGGGCCGCGAACATCGACTCGATGCGGCCCGGATACTTCTGCTCCCACTCCTCGAGCAGCCGGCCGGCCTCGACCCGTTCGAGGCGCGGCTGCGAGCCGCACAGGTTGCACGGGATGATCGGAAACTGCCGCGCCCGCGCGTAGCGCCGTATCAGCCGCTCGGGTACGTAGGCGAGCGGCCGGATGACGATGTGGCGGCCATCGTCGGACAGGAGCTTCGGCGGCATCGCCTTGAGCCGGCCGCCGTGGAAGAGGTTCAGCAGCAACGTCTCGAGGATGTCGTCGCGGTGGTGACCCAGGGCGATCTTCGTCGCACCGAGGCGGCTCGCGTGGTGATAGAGCGCGCCGCGGCGCAGCCGCGAGCACAGGCTGCACATCGTCTTGCCGGCCGGGATCAGCCGCTTGACGACGCTGTAGGTGTCCTGCGAGACCACCTCGTAGCGCACGCCGAGCGAGTCGAGGTACGCGGGCAGGACCTCGGCCGGGAAGCCGGGCTGCTTCTGGTCGAGGTTGACCGCCACCAGCTCGAAGCGCACCGGTGCCGCGCGCTGCAGCGACAGGAGCAGGTCGAGCAGGGTGTAGGAGTCCTTGCCGCCGGACAGGCAGACCATGACCAGATCGCCGTCCTGGATCATCGAATAGTCGCCGATGGCCCGGCCGGCGAGGCCGCGCAGCTCCGCCTGGAGCCGCTTGAACGACTTCGAGGGCCGGGCCGGCGGCACGGCCGCCGCCGGCTCAGCGCTGCTCGAGGTACTTGGCATCGAGGTAACGCAGGGCGGGTGCCGCGGACAACGGCTTGCCGGTCGCCTGCTGGATGAGTTCGGGGACCGCGAGACTGGCGCCGAGGCCGTGCACGTTCTCGCGCAGCCAGCCCACCAGGCCGTCGAACCTGCCGGCCGCGATTTCGCCGTCCACGTCGTCGCGGTCGGTGCGCAGTTTCTCCCACAGCTGCATGGAGATCAGCGCCCCGACGCCGTAGGCCGGGAAGAAGCCGAAATCACCGGCCGGCCAGTGCATGTCCTGCAGGCAGCCCTCGACGTCGTTGGCGGGCGCAACACCCAGACGCGCCTGGATGCCGGCGTTCCAGGCCTCCGGCAGGTCGGCGACCTTGAGCGCGCCCGTCAGCAGTTCCTTCTCGAGCTCGAAGCGCAGGGTGATATGCACCGGACGCGTCAGCTCGTCGGCATCGACGCGGCTCAAGCTGCGCTGGACCCGCGTCAGGTGCCGGTAGAGGTTGTCGGCGGACCACTCCGGACCGCTGACGCCGAGCACCTTCTCGAGGAGCGGCTGGAGATAGGCGACGAACGGCCGGCTGTGGCCGATCAGCGTCGACAGCAGCAGCGACTGGCTCTCCTCGAGCACGAGCCCGCGATTGCGCCCGACCGGCTGCGTCGCCCACTCCTTCGGCAGGCCGAGGTCGTAGAGCGCGTGGCCCGTCTCGTGCAGCGCGTCGTACAGGCCGCGCAGCGGATGCAGCGCATCGAAGCGGCTGGTGACGCGCAGGTCACCCGGCACACCCTCGGTCAGCGGCTGGTCGGCGGCGTCCAGCCGCCCCCGCTCGAAGGAGAAGCCCATCGCGCGCATGATCTCGACCGCCAGCGTCTTCTGCTTGGACACCGACAGCCTCGCGCCGGCAGGCAGCAGCGGCAGCGGCGGTTCCGCGCCCTGCAGCTCGATGGCGTCGCGGATCAGGCCGGGCAGCCGGCGCCCGAGCGCCTTGAACAGGGCGTCGATCTCGCCGGTCGTCAGTCCCGGACTGAATTCGTCGAGCAACGCGTCGTAAGGGGCGAGGCCGAGGTGCTGGCCGAGCAGCGCGGCCTTGTCGCGTACCAGCCCCACGACCTGCTCGAGATGCGGGCGCAGCACCGCGAAGTCCTGCGTGCGGCGCGCCTCGATGCAGGCTGCCTCGGCGACCGCGCTCTCCTGCGCGAGGCGCGCCACGAGGCTGGCGGGCGTCGCGATCGCGTGATCGCGCTGGCGGCGCATCTCCTTGAGGTTCGCGAGCTGCCAGTCCTCGAGGCCGGAGGAATTGGCCAGCGCGCGCTCGATCAGCCGCGATACCTTGGGTGCGCACAGGATGGCGTGGCACTCGGTCTCGAGCGCGGCGAGCTGTTCACCGCGCACGTCGATACTGCCGCGCGGCATCATGACCGCCTGGTCCCAGCGCAGCAGCGAAGCCGCGCCACGGAACACGTGCAGGCGGTGAAATTCCTCTTCGAGCTGATGGTACGGTGACAATGCCATGAGTTGCGGGCCCGGCAACCGGGCGTCGACGGGCCGGCCGTCTGAGCGCCAAGTCTACCAGTCAGATCGCCGGCCGACGGCTCGGCTTATCAATAAATTATTGTTTACATTGAAATTTATTGACGAACCCGGCGATTGACACCGCCTTTGTGCGGCTCGTCACGGACAGCGCCTAGACGTACAGGCGCTTGACCATCTCGGCGACGCAGGCGGGCACCGTGTCGTTGTCGAGTTCGAACACGCACGCCTCCACGACCTGCACCGCGCCCGGCACGGCCTCCACCGCGCCCAGGGTCACGTTCAGCCGCAGGCGGCTGTTCACCCGCACCGCGCGGGTGAAGCGCACCCGGTTCAGCCCGTAGTTGATGACGGTACGCACGCCCGGCCACGGCGGCGTACCGTCGGCCGGGGCACGCAGCAGGGCGTACAGCGACAGCGTCAGGTAGCCGTGCGCGATGGTCGACTTCCACGGCGACTCCGCGGCCGCGCGCGCCGGATCGACGTGGATCCACTGGTAGTCGCCGCTCGCCTCGGCGAACCGGTCGATCCGTTCCTGCGTCACCGTGAACCAGGGGCTGGTGTGCACCACCTGGCCAAGGCGCGCGCGGCACCAGTCGAGCAGGGCCTCGCGCCGCTGCGCGTCGTCGGTCATGACGGCCGGCCGCCGGCGAGAAACGCCGCGATCGCCGCCGGAATCTCGTGCTGGGCGCGGGCACTGAGGTACACGCCGATATGGCCGCCGTCGAAGGCATGTTCGCGGTAGTCGGCGCCGGTGGCGAGGTTGGCCAGCGCGCGCGATGACGCCGGCGGTACCAGGTGGTCGCGCGTCGCGTAGAGATTGAGCAGCGGCACGCGCAGCGCCGCCAGGCTGAGCGCCGCCCCGTCGAGCACGAGGCTGCCCTTGACGAGGGCGTTGTCGCGGTAGAAGCAGCGGATGAAATCGAGGAAGGGCTGCCCGGCCTGGTCGGGGCTGTCGGCGACCCACCGTTCGGTGCGCAGCACGCGCTCGAGCTGGTCCGGCGTACCCGCCGCCGCGGCGAGCGTCAGCAGTTTGCCGAGCGTATTGCCGTGGAGCTTCAGCGACTGGAAGCCGAGGCGAAGAAAGCCGCCCGGCACGTTGCCGAAGGTGGCGACCAGCGACTCGACGTCGATGTGCCGCGCATAGGCGGCAAGGACGTCGTCCGGCGTCGCGAAGTCGACCGGTGTCACCATCGTGATCAGCCGGCGGACCCGCTCGGGCCTGCGCAGCGTGTGGCAGAGCGCGAGCGTTCCGCCCTGGCAGACGCCCATGAGGTCGTGGACCTCACTGCGACCGGCCGCCAGCACGGCATCGACGGCGCGCTCGAGGGGCCGCAGCGCGTAGTCGACCAGCGAGCGGTGGCGGTCGGCCGCGACCGGCGTGCCCCAGTCCAGGAGATAGACATCCCGGCCGCGCGCCAGCAGCGCCGCGATCAGCGAGCGGTCGGGCTCCAGATCGAGCAGGTAGGGCCGGTTGACGAAGGAGTAGACGATCAGCAGCGGCACGGAGCGCGCCGTCCGTGCGCCGTCCCCGTAGCGGTAGAGCGCGGCGCCGCCCTCCGCCCAGAGGCGCTGCCGCGGCGTGGGACCCACCGCGGGCGGCGGCAGGGAGGCGGCCATCCCGAGCGCACCGGCCAGCGTGCCGGCGAGGGCCTGCCAGTCGGCGGCAGGACCCGTCATCGGCCGGGCTTCGGGCGACGGCGCCGCGCCGGTGCCGGGGCAGGCGACGGCGGATCGGCGCGG
>CAIMCI010000036.1 GCA_903839465.1 uncultured Pseudomonadota bacterium | reverse complement strand
GACGTCGCGCAGCAGGACGCCCGGCAGGAAGGCGAACACGCGCAGGCAGCGCTCGCAGCCGCGCAGCGTCACCTGCACCTGCGGCCGACCGTCACGGGCCGCCACCAGGCGCTGCGTTGGAAGGGTCGGATCCCGGTGCGCGACGTGAGCGAGCGCCCGCGTCTGGGCGGTGACGGCGGCCGCGGGCTCCGCAGGGTGGCTGAGCTTGATGACGAACCGCCGTCCGTCCGCGCTGAGCAGCCGGAAGTTGGTGTCACGCTCGCCGGTCAGGCGCTCCAGCGTGCCGCAGAGCCCGAAATGCTCCGCGAGCGCGGCACCGACCTCGTCCGCGCCGACGGGTGCGGCCCGATCGGTCAGCGCGGCGCCCGCACCGGCAGGCACGATCGTCGCTGGCGTGGATGCGTGGCGATGCATGGCAACGCGATTATAGACGTCGGCGGCGGTGCGCCGGGCAACGGCGCGAGATCGACACAGGGTGGACGATTCGCTAGCCTCGGACCACGCTTGCGGACCGGCCGCGGGCGGCTGTTGCACGGAATACCGCATGCGCCATTCGAGCTCCCTTCGCAGCACCTGGTCCGGGATACGGGCAGCGTTCCTGTGTGCGTTCATCGGTCTACCCGCGGCCGGCATCGCCCAGGCCCCCGTGTACGGTCCGGCCGACCCCGTGGTCCGCGATCCGCAGCGCTTCGATGCACGCCGGCCAATGGAACAGGAGATGCAGACCGACGTACCGGACGGCTTCAGCGTCGCCGCGGTCGGTGACCTGATCATTTCGAGGCCGGCGTCCCAGTACGCGGCCACGGTACCGGCGTTTCGCGCGGTCCTCGAGGTGCTGCGCGCCGCCGATGTGGCGACCGGCAACCTGGAAACCACCGTCTTTGCCGCCCGCGGCTTCACCGGCGCACCCTACGCGTGGGACGGCGACTGGACCAACTCCAGCGTGCCGGAAGTCGCGAAGGACCTGCGCGCGATGGGATTCGGCATTGTCGGTCGAGCGAACAACCACGCGCTCGACTGGGGGCTCGACGGCCTGTTCGAGACCGGCCGCTGGCTCGATGCCGCCGGCATCGCCCATGCCGGAGCGGGTCGCGGCGAGGGCGAGGCCCGCGCACCGGGCTACCTCGAGACGCCCCGCGCCCGGGTCGCCGTCGTTTCCATCGCCTCGACCTTCCGGCCGACCACCGAGGCATTGCCGCCGAAGGACAGCACCCCCGGCCGACCCGGCCTGAGCGCACTGCACGTGCGCCAGACCATCCGCATCCCCGCCGAGGCCATGCGGGCGCTCGCGGCCACCGACTGCAGCCTGAACCACCACCATTGTGCCGGTCTGCCGGATGATCTCGAACTCTTTGACCTGTCCTTTCGGCTCGGGCCGTCGTTCGCCTACGAATACGCGATGGACCCCGACGATCTCGCGTCCATCCTGAAAAGCGTCCGTTCTGCCCGGCAGAACGCCGACATCGTCATCGTCGCGATCCACACCCACGAATGCAGCACGGCCTGCGACGATCCCGACCAGCCGCGGGGTCCGGGCGATTTCCTGGCCACGCTCGCGCACGCCGCCATCGACTCCGGCGCCGACATCTTCTTCGCGACCGGCAACCACAACCTCGGCCCGATCGAGCTGTACCGCTCGCCGGTGCGGGGCACCCGGCCGATCTTCTACGGCCTCGGGAATTTTTTCTGGAGCGACGTGCAGGAAGCGCTGCCGGACGATCTGTACCGTCCGAACCGGGACCTGCTCGCTAAGGCCTGGCGGGACCCGGCCAAGGCCACGGCCTACGACCTGACGGCACCGCTCAACCGCGCCGCCTTCGCGCACGACTTCACGTTCCACAGCGTCATCGCCGTCAGTCGCTTTGTGCACAACGAACTCGCCGAGGTCAGACTCTACCCGGTCGAACTCGGTTACGGCGAACGGCTGACGAAGAGCGGGCTGCCGCGCCTCGTGACCGATCGCGCGCTGGCCGGGCAGATCACGGACGAAGTCCGCGATGCCACCCGGCGCTTCGGGCTGCCGGACCTCGCCATGCGCCGTAGCGAAAATTTCATCGCCATAACGCCAAACCCTGATGCCGCGCAGGCATCCCGCTAGGCACCCCGGCGCGCCGCACGGGCGCCTCGTCGCTCGGGCCCCGGGCTTGCTAGACTCGAGCGCACGTCGCGGCGGTCCGTCATGTCCACTCCATCGTTCCTGCAAGCACTGCGGCCACGCCAGTGGGCTGCGCACTTCGCGCTTCCGGCTACCGATCTCCTCCGGGACGGGACCTATCGCCGGCTGTGGACCTCGATCCTGATTTCATCGCTGGGCGGGCAGATCACGCTGCTCGCCCTGCCCCTGACCGCCGCCGTGCTGCT
>CAIMCI010000035.1 GCA_903839465.1 uncultured Pseudomonadota bacterium | reverse complement strand
GGCAAGGCCTGAACGGCCGCGCCCGGCGCCGGGTCCGCCTCAGTAGCGGATCAGCGCCGAACCCCACGTGAACCCGCCGCCGAAGGTTTCGAGCAGCAGCCGCTGACCGCGCCGTATGCGGCCGTCGCGGATCGCGGTATCGAGCGCGAGCGGGATCGCCGCGGCCGACGTGTTGCCGTGATCCTGGACGGTGACGACGACCCGTTCCATCGGCATGCCGAGCTTGCGCGCGGCGGCCTCGATGATGCGGATGTTGGCCTGGTGCGGTACCAGCCAGTCGACGTCGGCGGTCGTGAGGCCCGTCTTGGCGAGGGTCTCGTCGACGAGGGCCGCGAGCGTGCGCACCGCCACCTTGAAGACTTCGTTGCCCTTCATCTGGATCGCCGCCGGCTCGCCACCGCGCAGCCGGTCGAGGCCGTAGGACACCCCGAAGGGGTAGTACAGGAGGTCGCGGTACTGGCCGTCGGCGCCGATCACGGTCGTCTCGATGCCAGGCTCGGGCGACGGCGTCAGCACCACCGCGCCCGCGCCGTCGGCGAACAGCACGCAGGTGTTGCGGTCGGTCCAGTCGACGATCCGCGTCAGCGTCTCGGCACCGATGACGAGCGCGCACCGGGCATCGCCCAGGCGCACGAACTTGTCGGCGATCGACAGCCCGTAGACGAAGCCGCTGCAGGCGGCCTCGAGCCCGATCGCCGGCCGGTCGCGGATGCCGAGCGCGGCGCTGACCATCGTCGCCACGTTCGGAAACACGAGGTCGGGCGTCGTCGTGCCCACGACGACGAGGTCAACGTCGGCGGCCGTGACGCCCGCCGCGGCGAGCGCCCGGCGTGCGGCCTCGGTGGCCATCGTCGAGGTGGTCTCGTCCGCCGCCGCGATGTGGCGCCGCTCGATGCCGGTACGGGTGCGGATCCACTCGTCGGAGGTATCGACCATCTGCTCGAGTTCGCGATTGGTCAGCACCTTCTCCGGCAGGTAGCTGCCCGTGCCGGCGATGCGTGAGTACATCACGATGCGGCCTCCGCGAGGTTCAGCTGCGCGCGGATGCGCGCCGGCAGGCCGTTGGCCGCCTCGGCCAGGCCGATGCGCACGGCGTTGGCGAAGGCGAATTCGTCGGCGGAGCCGTGGCTCTTCACGACCACGCCGGCCAGTCCCACCATGCTCGCGCCGTTGTAGCGGCGCGGGTCGAGGCGGTTCTTCAGGGAGCGCAGGACCGGGTAGGCGCCGAGGGCGACGATCTGCCGCACCGGGTTCGACGTGAACTCCTCGCGGATGACGCCGCTGATCAGGCGCGCGAGCCCCTCGATCGCCTTCAGGGTCACGTTGCCGGTGAAGCCGTCGGTGACGACCACGTCGATGTCAGCGCCGAAGATGCCGTCGCCCTCGACAAAGCCGCAGTAATTGAGCGGCAGTTCCTGCAGGCGGCGATGGGCCTCCTGGACCAGCGCATTGCCCTTGATGTCCTCGGCACCCATGTTCAGGAGCGCGACCCGCGGCCGGGCGACGCCGTGGACGTCGCGGGCGATCACCGAACCCATGCCGGCGAACTGCACGAGCTGCGCCGCGGTCGCCTCGCGGTTGGCGCCAAGGTCGAGCATCAGGGTATGGCCGTTCCGCGACGGAATCGGCGCGATGATCGCCGGCCGTTCGACGCCGGGAATCATGCCGAGCACGAAGTGCGCCATGCCCATCAGCGCGCCCGTGTTGCCGGCACTGACGCAGGCGGCCGCGCTGCCGTCGGCGACGGCGTCGATCGCCCGGCGCATCGAGGAGTCCTTCTTGCGCCGGATCGCCTCGCGCACGGCATCCTCCATGCTGACCACCTGGGTGGTCGGCACGACCGTGATGCGGGCGCGCTGGGCCGCCGTCAGGCGCCCGAGATAGGGCTCGATCGCCCGCGGCTCACCGTAGAGCGCGAGCGAGGCGTCGGCATGACCCGCGAGGGCGGCGATTGCGCCGGGCACGCAGACACGGGGCCCGAGGTCGCCACTCATCGCGTCGACCGCAATGCGCAATGGCTGGGTCACGTCAAACCGGTAACGCCGGCACGGGCCGGAGGCGACCCGGCCCGCAGGGTCACTCCTGGGCGTCCTTGTCGCCCACGTCGAGGACCTTCTTGCCGCGGTAGAAACCGTCGCGCGTCACGCGGTGACGCAGGTGGGTCTCGCCCGACGTCGGGTCGGTCGACAGGGCCGGGGTCGACAGGTGGTCGTGCGAGCGGTGCATGCCGCGCTTCGACGGGGTCTTTCGGCTCTTCTGTACAGGCATCGTCTTCTCCTCAAACCTAACTCTTCAGCCGGTCCTTCAGGTCCGCAAATGGACGCTGCACCGACTCCTCGCGCCGCGCCGCCGCCGCACTTTCGGCGGCCACGCGCTCAGGTCCTGCCGCCCGCGCGCACTGCGCGGGGTCGGCGTGCTTCGCCACCAGGGGCAGCGACAGCAGCAACTCATCCTCCACCACCGCCGCGAGCGACGCCTTGCCGTGCGGCGCCAGCGCGGGCTCCAGCCCCTCGGGCAGCTCGCCCGCCGCCTCCGCCTCGCTCGCGACGAACACGAGTTCGAGCCGACCCTCGATGGGCAGGCGCATCGCCGTCAGGCAACGCTGGCAGAGCAACGTCACCTCGGCATCGACCGTCCCGTCCAGCGCCGGTCTGCCGGACACCCGGTAGAAACGGAACGACGCCCGGGCCGCTCCGCCGTCGTCGGCGAGGCTCTCCGTCAACCGCGACAGGGAAGCGATCGGGTAGGCTGCGTCGAGATGAGCCCGTTCGGTGGCCAGCAGCTCGACGTCGACGAGATCGGCTGGGGCCGGCGACATAGGGGCCGGTATCATAGTGACCGTGGGCCCGGCTGTCAAAGGCATTTTGTCCGCAAATGATTGATTTGCCTGATCGATTGCGACCGGTGCACGGCAGCATTGCGTCCGCACCGGCGCTCGGTCATCGTGACGCCCCGCCGGCCTCCTTTCCGACCGTGAACCGTCCCGAGAAACACCGCCCATGTCGACCGTCCCGCAGACCCTGATCCTCGCCTCGACCTCGAACTACCGCCGCGAACTCCTCGAACGCCTGCGCCTGCCGTTCACGACCGCGAGCCCCCGGGTCGACGAGCTGCCGCGCCCGGGCGAATCACCGAAAGCCCTGGCGACGCGCCTCGCTACCGCGAAGGCCGAGGCCGTGGCCAAGCTCCACCCGGGCGCCTGGGTGATCGGCGCCGACCAGGTCGCGGACTGCGACGACGAAGTCCTCGGCAAACCCGGCACCGCCGAGCGGGCCCGCAGCCAGCTCGCCATCTGCAACGGCCGGGTGGTCACCTTCCATACCGCGGTGCGCCTCGTCGGCCCGGCCGACGGGCAGTCGGAACTGCATGTCGACCTGACGCGGGTGAAATTCCGGCTGCTCGAGGCCAGTGAAATCGAGCGTTACGTCGAACTCGACCAGCCGCTCGACTGCGCCGGCAGCTTCCGCTCCGAGGGCCTCGGCATTACGCTCTTCGATCGGCTGGAGTGCGAGGATCCGACCGCGCTCGTCGGCCTGCCGCTGATCTGGCTGGCCGGTGCGCTGCGCCGCGCGGGCTTCGACTCGCTCGCGATCGGCGCCTGCCTCTAGCCAGGCTCAGCGGCGCCGGCGTGGCCGGCGCACCGACAGCCGGTCGATGACCGCGGCAAGGTCCGGCGGCAGCGGCACGCTCACCTGAAAGGTGCGGCCCGGGGTCGGCCAGTCGAGCGAGATCGACTGCGCGTGCAGGAACATGCGCTCGAGGCCGAGTTCCCGCATCTCCTCGTTGAAATCCCGGTCACCGTATTTCGGATCGCCGGCCACCGGGTGCCCGGCGTGCGCCGCGTGCACGCGGATCTGGTGCGTGCGGCCGGTGTCGATGGATACCGTCATCAGCGTTGCTCGGGCGCCGAAGAAGTCCGCCCCCTCGAAGGTCGAGCGCGCGTCCTTGCCGGATTCGTGGACCCGGACCATGCGCTCGCCGCCCTGCTTCTGGCGGGTCGCGAGCGGCACGTCGACGGTGGTCTTGCCGAGATTCCACTGGCCCTTGACGAGGGCGAGGTAGCGCTTCTCGACGAGACCCTCCCGGAACGCCGCGTGCAGCTCGCGCAGGGTACGCCGGTTGCGCGCCACCAGGAGGAGACCGCTGGTCTCCCGGTCGAGGCGGTGGACGAGCTCCAATTCCTCGTCGGGGCGCAGCGCCCGCAGGGCCTCGATGACCCCGAAGGCGAGCCCGCTGCCGCCGTGGACGGCGACACCCGCCGGCTTGTCGATGACGAGGACGTCCTTTTCCTCGCGCACGATCGCCTGCTGGATGAGCTCGGTCAGGGACCGCGGCACGCTGCGCGGACCGGCCGGCGCCGACTCCGGCGGCAGGGCGTCCCTGGGCGGCGGCAGGCGGATCGCATCGCCGGCCGCCACCCGCTGGTCGGGCTTGGCGCGCTTGCCGTTGACCCGCACCTGTCCAGTACGCAGCAGGCGGTAGACCAGCGAGCGCGGCAGGCCTTTCAGCGTCCGGATCAGCCAGTTGTCGAGGCGCTGGCCGGCCTCGCCGTCGGTGACGGCGACGTAGGTCGCTTTGCGCGCGACCTCGGGCGGGCTGGCGGGGGTCGAGGTCGGGGTTTCGTAAGACATTGATTCGCCGCAGGTCATGGGGTATATTCGGCGGGTTATTACAGACGGCGCAGATACCGCGAAGCAGTATCTGGCCGTCGTACCAGCGCGGCGCCCGTTCTGGAGCGTAGCCCTCACCGATCGCCAAGCGCCGGTGGAGCACGTTCCCCGTGTGGTTCGCCGCATAGTAGTTGGTTCTGGGCAACCAGACCATCGCTCGACCGTCGGCTCAGATGCACCGACACCGCGATACGGACGGCCGCGTAGCCCCTTTAACAAGGTCAGGGCTCGCGCCGCCCCCGCCGGACTTGTCCTGGCGGTATGGGTATCGGGTGGTCGCCGGGCGCCGCGACGGTTGGTGGAATGTTCGACGCTCAAGGCAGGCAGGACGCAGCATTCGCTGCGCCGCCTACAGACAATAACGATGACTGCACATAACGCTACCCATCGCTTGTTGCCGGCCACTGCCGGCTGCCTCGCATTGTCCGACCCCCACCGAACCGCCGCACGCCCTACCGAACCGAAGGTCTTCAGAGACATGCGAGTAGGGTTTAATGAAGAGAATGCTGATCAATGCGACGCAGGCGGAAGAGCTGCGCGTCGCGCTCGTTGATGGCCAGAAGCTTTACGATCTAGCGATCGAGATTCCGTCCAAGGAACAGAAGAAGGCCAACGTCTACAAAGGGCGGATCGCCCGCGTCGAGCCCAGCCTCGAAGCGGCCTTCGTCGATTACGGCGGCAACCGCCACGGCTTCCTGCCCCTGAAGGAAGTCGCCCGCGAGTACTACCGGACCAACCCCAAGGACGGCCGGCTCAACATCCGCGAACTGCTGGCCGAGGGCCAGGAAATCATCGTCCAGGTCGAGAAGGAGGAGCGCGGCAACAAGGGTGCGGCGCTGACCACCTACGTGAGCCTCGCCGGCCGCTTCCTCGTCCTGATGCCGAACAACCCGCGCGCCGGTGGCGTGTCCCGCCGGATCGAGGGCGAAGACCGCGAGGCGACCCGCGAGGCCATGGAAGGCCTCGACATTCCGGAGGGCATGGGCGCGATCGTCCGCACGGCCGGCGTCGGGCGCAGCACCGAAGAACTGCAGTGGGACCTCGCGAACCTGAAGACCAACTGGGACGCAATCAGCGCCGCGGCCGAGGGTCGGCCCTCGCCGTTCCTGATCTACCAGGAATCGGACGCCGTTGCCCGCGCGCTCCGCGACTACCTGTCGGACGACATCGGCGAGGTCCTCTGCGACGACGAGGGTGCCTACCGCCGTGGCCAGGAGTACATGAGCCGCTTCATGCCGGCCGAGGCGCAGCGCAAGCTCAAGCTCTACGTCGACGACGTGCCCCTGTTCACGCGCTTCCAGATCGAGAGCCAGATCGAATCCGCGTATTCGCACAAGGTCAACCTGCCCTCGGGCGGCAGCCTCGTGATCGACCACACCGAGGCGCTCGTTGCGATCGACATCAACTCGGCGCGCGCCACGCGTGGCGGTGACATCGAGACGACGGCCACCAACACCAACCTGGAGGCGGCCGAGGAGATCGCCCGCCAGCTCAGGTTGCGCGACCTCGGCGGCCTGATCGTCATCGATTTCATCGACATGGAGCAGACCAAGAACCAGCGTGCGGTCGAAGACAAGATCCGCGATGCGGTGAAGATGGACCGCGCACGCATCCAGATCGGGCGCATTTCCCGGTTCGGCCTGCTGGAGATGTCCCGGCAGCGCCTGCGGCCCTCGCTCGGCGAGTCGACCCACGTGGTCTGCGCCCGCTGTGACGGCCTCGGTACGATCCGCGGCGTCGAGTCGCTCGCGCTCGCAATCCTGCGCCTGATCGGCGAGGAGGTCCGCAAGGACCGCACCGCCAAGGTGGTCGCGCAGCTGCCGGTCGAGGTGGCGACCTTCCTGATCAACGAGAAGCGCGACTGGCTGAGGGACCTCGAGGGCCGCAGTTCGGTCGAGATCATCCTGGTCCCGAATCCGAACATGCAGACCCCGAACTACTCGCTGCGCCGCGTGCGCGACGATGAACTCGGCCTGCCGGAAAACACGCAAATCAGCTACCAGATGGCCGAGCAGCCGCCGGTGGAACTGCCGGTCATCACGTCGGAACCGGTCAAGTCGCCGTCCGACCTGCCGGCCGTCAAGCCGATCGCGCCCGCCACCGACGCACCGACGCCGACCGCGAACGTCTGGAGCGCCAGCGCCGAGCCCGTCGCCGCAGCGGCGGCCCCGGTCGCTGCCGCGGCCGCGCCGGTCCACCAGGACGGCATCTTCAAGCGCATCGGTATCTGGCTGTTCGGCTCCGGCACGCCAGCCCCCGCACCGGCGGCGCCCACCCCCCGCGAGGCGGGCGGCACCGAGCGCGCGCGCGACGACGGTCGCCGCGGGCGCCGTGGCGGACG
>CAIMCI010000034.1 GCA_903839465.1 uncultured Pseudomonadota bacterium | reverse complement strand
AGTTGTTGTTGATGCTGCCGCTGAAGCTGACGCCGGTGTGCGCGATGCCACCGCCGTCGCCGCTCGTGAGGTTCGCGGCGATCCAGTTGTGGTCGATCTGGTAGTTGTCACCACCCGAGGCAATGTTGATACCGCCCGCGCCGGTCGGCACGCCCGAGAAGAGGGCGTCACCGATCGAGGCATTGGCGATCACCTCGTTGTGGTGGATGTGGACATTGACGTTGAACTGGAACGGCACCGTCTGGTTCGGCAGCGTACCGCGCGGCACCGGCGGGCAGAGCGGCGTCGGGGTCGGCGCTTGGCCCTGCGGGAAGCACACGTTGTTGTCCAGCGTGAACACTTCCGGCTTCTCCCCCTGGCCGAGGTTGATGCCGCCGGCGAGTGTGCCCGCGTTCGAGGTCACGCGGTTGTTCGCCACCTGCAGGTTATGCGCCCAGCCGTGCATGTAGATGCCGCCGCCACCCTGCGAGCTGTTGGTGATGGTCAGGCCGTCGATCGCCGACGGGTTGCACAGGTAGTTGCTCTTGACGTAATCGAGCTCCGGGCTCTTCGGCGCGCGCTGCGCGCAGTCGGTCGTCGAGTTCAGGTAGCGCGTGCCGTCCGGATAGAGACCGCCACCGCCGACCTGGCCCCAGAAGTCGCCACCGGTGACGCCGTCCTGGTTGATGCCGCGGCCGACGACCGTGACGCCCGCGCCCTCGTAGGCACCCATGAGCGACGGCTCCTGGAGGACCTGGGCGAGGTTGCCGTTGCTGGTCGCGTCCCAGCCCACGAAGCCCTCGAACGGGATGCGGTCGGCCGAGAAGTACATGCTCGACGGACAGCTGAACTGGCCGCTCGGGTCGTAGGCGCTGTTGCCCGGGTTCGGCACGCCCTGGACGGTCAAGCCGAAGATGCAGGTCAGGCGCCGGCGCCAGGCGTCCATCTTGCCGGCCGGGTGCGCGTCCGCGTTGATCGTGACGGAACCGGCGCCCACGCCCTGCAGGCGGACCGGCTTCCACATGATCAGGTTCTCGCGGTACGTGCCCGCGTCGACGATGATCAGGTCACCGGCGGTGGCCTTGTCGATCGCCGTCTGGATCGGGTTCGGGTAGAACTCACCGAACTTCGTGCTCGACGGGCTCGCCGGCGTGATGTAGGTCGGCGTCTTGCCGCCGATCGTCACCGTGATCGCGTCGATCGACTGCTTGCCGTTGCCGGCCGTGATCACCACCTCGCCGCAGCGCTGCGTCGACTGGTACTTCTGCTGGACAGGGCAGGGCGACAGGCCGCTCGGCACCATCACCTGCACGCCGGTGTCGGTCCAGGTGCCCGGCACGACGGTCGCCGGCAGGCCGCCGATCGTCACGCTCGAGACCGCCTTGCAGCCGTTGGCGCCGCTGGCGACGTCGGTCGCCGTGCACTGGTAGCTGCCGAAGCCGTAGTGGCGGATGACCGTCTTCTGGTTATACGGCGCGACCGTCGCCGACGGACCGACGAACTGCGGGTTCTGCACCGGCCGGTCGCCATAGGCGGTCAGGGTCAGGGCGCCGCTGATGTCAGCAGCCCACGGACCGATGCTCTTGCCGGCGCTGCCCTTGAAGTCGGCGCGGCGGATCATCGGCGTGCCGTCCGGGTACTCCGCGTCCGGCAGGTTGTAGTGGTCGGCAAACGCCTGGACCGGGGTCACCGGCGTGTCCATGTAGGCCGTGAAGCCCGGCATGAACGGGATCTCGTAGCAGAAGTTGCTGTACGCGACGTTGTACGCCGGGTCCGTGATCATCTGGTTGTAGGTCGCCGACGTCGGGTCGGTGTCCAGGATCGGGCCCGGGTCGTTCATGCAGGCGATGGACATCTGCGGCGCGTAGCCCGTCGGGTTCGGCGGGTTCACTTCCCAGCTCGAGAAGAACATGCCGTTGTAGGCGCCCCACTGGTCGCCGTACACGCGGGTCACTTCGTTGCCGTTGAAGTCGCGCATGCGGATCGGCAGGTTCGGCACGCCGAACTTCTCACCGAACTGCGGCGAGAACGGGTCGAACTCCGAGGCCATGTCGTTGGTCATGCCGCCGACGAAGTGGCCCGCGATGTGGTTCTTCGTGTAGATGAAGAACTTGGTGTTGGCCGCCATCTGGTCGACGACCTTGACTTCCTTGCGGTCGCACAGCGGACGGGACGCGCCCGCGAACGGCGCCGTCTGGCCGACCGTCGGGAACAGGCTCATCGTATCCGGAACGATGCGGACCTCGCCCGCGCACGGCCAGATCTGCTCGGTCGCCATCGCGAAGTCCGAACGGGGCAGGCTGTTGACGCCAAGCGTGGACGTGTTGTTCACGTTCGCCAGGTTGTTCGCGTTGTAGTACGAGTTCACCTCCGCCTGGTCGGGCAGGATGAAGATGTTGACGATGCCCGCGAACTGCTGGGCGAGCGGCGCGATGTAGACATCGCCCATCAGGATGTTCTTGTCCTCTTCCTTGACGATCTCGTAGCCCGGCGGCACGACGACCTCGACCACGTAGGTGCCGACCGGCAGCATCGGGTTACCGTCGTCCGGGTTCTTGACGCAGATCGTGCAGTTGGTGCCCGCGGGACCCGTCGTGTTCGGCACGCCGTTCAGCGCGCCGACGCCCGACGGACGGCCGGTGACCGGGTCACGGTCGACGACGCTCGGGAAGGAGTACTTGCCGTCGTACGGGGCCGGCTGGATCTGGTTCAGCATCGACCAGCCGTCGAAGCACTTGAACTGCGAGTTGTAGGCGAGCGACTTCTTGTTGCCAGACGCGTCCGGCGTGTCGAGCCACATCTTGCTGCCCGCCAGCGTCGCGAAGAAGCCGCTGGTCGGATCCTGGCCCGGGCAGTTCATGTTCGGGACGTAGGCGTTCGAGAAGGTCGTGCCGTCCGCGTTCTTGCCGGAGATGGTCAGCGGGGTCTTGCCGTCACCGTTGGTGCGGAAGCCCTGCGCCCACTTGTCCCAGCTCGAGGTCAGCGTCGTGTCGACCAGCGTCAGGGTCTTCGAGCCGTCGGCGGCGGTGCCCTCCTGGTAGAGGTTCACCTGCACGTTCGGGACGGCCGGCTCCCACTGGTTCTGGACCAGCAGGGTCGGGTCGTCGAACGGACGGGTCGAGGCGTAGACGACGAGGCCATTGATGCCGCCATTCTCGCCGGGGATGAACGGCTTCATGCCGAAGTCGATGAAGCTGTGCTGGCCGAGGAGTCCCTGCCAAGCTTCCGTCTGCCACGGCGGGTCGATGCGGCCGCTCGACAGGCCGCTGGTCGGGCCGGAGCTCGCCGACTTACCGGCGTAGTAGGGCCCGTTCAGGATCGAGTCGGTCGCCTGGTTGCAGTCGGCATCGGCGCAGTAGACCGCACCCGGCACGCGCAGCGCGGTCGGCAGCGAGTTCGCCTCGATGGTGCCGGCGAGGAAGGCAGCGGTCCGGGAGCAGTTGCCGGCGCCGGCCATCGCCAGCGGCGAGCAGTCGTCCGGTCCGCCGGCGTCGTAGACGACGTGTTCGCCGGTCGGCTTGTAGCGGCTGGTGTCCGGCTCGACGACGAGCCAGTTCATCAGCGGGAAGACCTCGTTGTAGGTCGCGTAGCCGTTGAGGTCGGTCGTGTTCTTGAAGCCGACGCTGCCGTCACGGTAGCGGATCGTCATCGGCACCAGCGGCAGGCCGCCTTCCTTGTCGGCGCCGGTGACCGGGTCGCGGTCCGGGATGCCGTTGCCGTTGGAGTCGATGTACGCACGCGTGTACAGGTTCGTCCGCCACTGGGTCGCGGTCACGGTGACCGGCGTGTTGCCGGCCACGGAGACGGCCGTGATCAGGCCGTCCAGCATGATGTCGTTCCACTGGTCGAACACGGCGAGCTTGTACGTGCCGTCCGGCAGGCCGGTCATCGTGAAGTTGCCGTTCGCGTCGCACTTGGCGAACGCGAAGTCCTGCTGGTCGGGGATGCCGAGCGACACGTAGCAGGCCGAGAACTTGAACGCGTCGTAGCTGCCCGTGTCATACGTGCGCTCGTCCGGCGTGCGGCTCATGTGGTTGCCGTGCACGTGGCCGGTGATGCTCGAGTTACACGTCAGGCCGCCGCCGAGCGGCGCCGGGTCGCAGATACCGGTGTGCGACGAGTTCGAGCGGCGGTTGTTGATGATCGCCGGGTTCGCAAAGCCGATCTGGACGTGGAAGCCGCCAGGACCGAATTCCTGGAAGTAGGCCGGCTCGTTCGGGCGGATGAACGCCTCGTGCGGCTTGCCGCCGTCGAGCGTGTTGGTCTGCAGCCATTCCTCACCGCGGGCGATGCGGTCCGCCGCCGGGAAGGCATTGATTTCGTAGAGGCCGGGGTACAGGTTCTGCACCAGCGCCTGGCCGGCGAGCGGCGAGAGCGTCTTGCCGTCCGACTCGTAGGTCGGGCAGGTGACGATCATGCCGACGATGCCGGCGCCGTCCTTGCTCGAGACCAGCGGACAGGCGTCAAGGCCTGTCGTCGGGTCCGGCGTGCCCGCGAGCGCGTTGCCCACCGGCATGTTGAACATGTCGTAGGTGATCTGGCCCGTGCTGTCGCCGAGGCCGCCCGCCTGGTCGAGGAGCTCGACCTGGAAGCCGCCGAGGCCCGGCTCGAAGGGGGCGAGGATGTCAACGCCACCGCCGGCGTCGTTCTCGCCGTTCAGCGGGTAGTCGTCCTCGTAGACGAGCACCGCGATCTGCGCGGTCGGCAGCGGCGTCTGGGCGAGCGTGATCTTGACCGACGGCGCGACCGGGTTGCCCTGCGGGTCGAACTGCGGCGGGATCTGCGCGCCACCCATCGAGTGGCCGCAGGTGCCGGTGCCCGGCGTGAAGTAGGACGGATCCGGGCAGTCGAGCGCGGGGCTGAACTGGCGGGTGCCGGTCGCGGTCGTCACCGGACCGCCGACGCCCTTGATGGTCGGGTTAATGCCGTCGCCGGGCATGACCGAGATGAAATAGTGCTTGTTCGGGTCGAGCGCAACCGTCGACGGGTCGAGCGGCGTGCGGCTCGAGCGCGAGGTGTCGCAGACGCCGTTGCCGACGTCGCAGACCGCCGGGTTGTGCAGCAGCGTCTGGCCGGATTCGCACGACACGCTGCCGACGCAACCGGTCGCGACGACGGGCATGCCGGCCGAGTGGAAGTTGTAGCCGATGGCCTCGACCGGGAGCGCCGGGCAGGTGCGGCCGTAGGAGTCCTTCGGCCGCGGCGTGGAGTTCACCTGGCACTTCGGATCGATCCAGAACGTGCGGTCTTCCTCGATGATCCAGCGGTAGTCGGTGATCGCCGAGCCGTTGACCGCATCGACCAGGTTGACCTTAAGGCCCGAACCCGCGGGGAAGTTCAGCGTGACCGTCGCGACCTTGTCGGCCGCGGTGCCCTGTTCGTTCTTGACGTTGTAGGTGAACGTGTACTGACCGAAGCCCGGCGCCGCGGCGCTGAACGAACCGTCGGCATTGACGGTCAACGAGGTCAGCTTGCTGCCGCCGGTCTGCACGATCGTCGCCGGATCAACCGTGAGCTTGAGCCCGCTCGGGTCGACGTCGTTCAGCAGGATGCCGGGCGGATTGATCGCAAGATTCTGCGCGTTGGTGCTCGTGAAGGAATCCGCGTTCAGGATCGGCTTCTTGATGACGCAGCCGGCCGCGGCGCTGTTCGAGGCGTCGCACTCGGCGATCGTCTCGGTCACGGCCGTGGTGCCGTTGACGTTGACGGTGAACTGGCCGCCGCAGGCGCCGGTCGCCGGCGGCGTGTAGGTGAACGTGCCGTTCGACTGGATGACGATCGGTCCCGGCAGCGTGTTGGTGCCGGTCGTGCTCAGCGCGACGCCGTTCGCACCGGTCGTGCCGGCGAGGAGGCCGCGGGCGGGATCCGTGATCGACAGCGGCGTGCCGCTGACGCAGTAGAAGGTCTTCTGGGCCACGCCCGCGAGGGTCGCGCCGGAGCCGCCGACGCCCGAGACGCCGACGCCCGAGGCTGCGCCGCCGGACACGGCGATGTAGGACTGCATGCCGCCGTCGCGCTGGTTGTTCGTCGACAGGCTGAGCTGGCGGTCAAAGAGCGGGTAGGTGGCCGGCGTGAAGGTGCCGTTCGCCTGCGCCGGGTGGACGCTGACGTCGTAGGTCTTGCCCGCGGCGAGGAAGACTTCGTTCTGGATGCGCGGCACGCCGGGCAGCACGTTGCCGTCCTCGGCGAGCAGCGAGAAGGGCAGGCCGACCATCGCCGGAACGTGCATGCGCAGGCCCGCGTTAACCAGGCGCACGAGCACCGTGCCGGTCGTCGCCGTGGCGTTCGTGCCGGCGGCGGGCGCCGGCAGCAGCTGCAGGGTCGACGCGCCGAGGTTCGTGCGGTCGAACGAGACGCCGTTGACGAGGTAGTAGCGCGGGCTGTAGTTCACCGTCGGCGGATAGCAGGTCGGCTGGACGCCGGGCGCGGCGCAACCACCTAGCTGGCCGCTCCAGACCGTGTTCTCGCCGAAGCCGTCGGTCGCGACCGCCGCGGCAACCGCGGCGTTCTGCACCGGGTCGATCTCGCTGAGCACGACCGGCACGTCCGCGTCGTACTGGTAGGGGTTGCCGGGGGTGGTGCTCGGGTAGGCCTGGGCGGGGCTGCCGCCGGTGCCGGTCGTGGCCGGCGTCGTGACGACGAGCACGCCGTAGAGGCCCATCGGGCCCTGGATCGACGGGTGGGTGCCCGACTCGATCAGGTAGGTGCCCGGGCGCAGATTCGTCCAGGAGAGCTGCGCCGTGCTGCCGGTCGCCACTTCCGTGCCGAACGACTGCACGCGGGCCGGCTGCGCCGGCGGCGTGTTGGTGGCCGTGGCCGGTGCGCCCGGCACGTTCCAGGTCGTCGATTGCGTCGCGTGCGTCGGACTCGGGACGGTCTTGCCGCCGCCGCCGAGGCCGCCGCCGAGCTGGCCCACGATCACGAGCGAGGTCGGCACCGTGTTGGTCGCTTTCTTGGCCGTCGTGAACGAGAGGTTGTTGGTCAGGTTGATCGTCAGGCTCGTGCCGGCGCCCGTGTAGGGGACCGTGATGACGACCGGCGACCAGTTCGACCCGTGCAGCGGGTTCGCCGCGGCGCAGGTGGCGTTGCCGCTACCCGCATCGAGGCACTGGTAGCCCCACATCGGCACGGACTGCCCGTCCGGCAGGACCGTGGGCGCGGGGGCCGCGCTGAGGTTGACCACCTGGGACCAGGAGGCCTGGGCGCCCAGCAGGAGAACGGACGTGGCAAGTCCAGTGAGGTACCGGCTGGCCTTGGTTTTTGTGAGGTGCATCTCGAATCTCCTGGATATCAATTCGATTCGTCGATCGCGAACGCACGGGGATCGACGAGCATCATCATCATCATCCCGCCCGGGAAAATGTTGTCGGTGGTGATCTCGCGCTCGTTATGCGAGTGCCACATGTAGGCGTAGCCCGCCTCGGTGCTCGGGCTGTTGGCGGTCGTGCCGTACGGCGGCAGCGGCGTGGCGCCGCCGGCGCGCACGCTGGCATCGGGCCCGAGGTACGGGCTGCCGCTGTACCAGGCGCCGTTGAGCACGATCGTCGGGTCCGGCAGGGTCATCGGGCCGCCGGAGGCGATCTGCGTCGAGTGCGGGTTCTTCTCCAGCGCCTTGCCGTGGTCGCCGCACCACTCGTAGTAGTTCGGCGCCGTCGGGTTCGACGTGTAGTAGCCGTTCGCGTCGGGGATGCAGACGTCGACCTGGCCGGTCACCGTGTTCTTGATGCCCGGGCCGTGACCGAACACGTCCCAGTTAAGGCCCTTGCCGGTCCAGTAGAAGATGCCGTCCATGGTCATGCCCGGCGTCGTCGTCGTGGTGAACAGCAGCGGGCCGGCGAGCTTCGCGTTCGCCGTCGTGTCCGAGAGGATCAGGTTGCCGTCGCGGGCGAGGACGCGGACGTGGTTGGCGTGCTCGTGGAACGGGTGCTGCCAGCGGCCCTGGCCGATGATCCGCACCAGGGTCAGTTCACCCGGGTGCATGTGCGGGTTGCCGTTGTACGGCTGGCTCGGGTACTGGGCCGCGTAGTTCGGGTCCATGTCGTCCGGCATCGAGCGGCCGTTGACGAGGAAGTAGTTCGGCACGTACGGCTCGGTCGGTACCACGAGGCAGCCGTTGACGGCCGTGCACTGGGTGCCCGCGGCCTTGGCGGCATCCGCCAGGACCTGGTCCTCGGCCGCGGTGTGGATGTGCTGGTCCATTTCCGAGAACTGAAACAGGTACTCGCGGTCGTAGCAGGTGTTGGCGTTGTCGTAGGCGGCGGTCGAGAGGCGGAAGTCCTTCTCGCCCGACTGGGCCTCGGCGAGGAGGTTGGCCGCCGCGAGGTTGGCGCTGCACGCGGCCGGCGGGTTCTTCGGCAGGACGATCAGCGCGCCGTACAGGCCCATCTCGATCTGCAGGTCGCCCTGGGTGCCGCTGTAGTAGGAGTGCGTGCCGGGGCTCGAGGCCGTGAACGTGTAGGTCACGGTATTGCAGCCCGCGTTGACCGCGAGGTTGCAGGTCGCCGCGCTCGGCGCTTCCTGGGTCAGCAGGCCCGTCACGCCGCCGGTGGTAGCCACCTGCATGCCGGGGAAGAGGATCGACGTGCTGCCGACGGCGCCCGGGAGGTTGTTGGTCAGCACGACCGTGACCACGTCGCCCTCGGTCACGATGAGCGTCGGACCCGGCAGCTGGGCGGCCGGGCAGGCACCGGTCGGAACGGCGAGCGCCGCGGGCGCAAAGCCGTTCGGCGTCGCGCTGCAACCGTAGCCCCAGGCGTAGACGCTCTGGCCGTTCGGCTGGTTGATGCGGGTCTGTGCCGCGCTGAGGTTGAAGAGCGGCCCGCCGGAGGGCCCGCCCGTCCCGCCGGTGATGCCCGGCGTCGCGGCGTGGGCCGGCAGCGCCAGCAGCGGCGAGAGCGCGAGCGTCGCGGCCCGCAGCGCCCGCGTGAACGTGTTCTTGGTATTCATGGCACGCATCACGCGTCTCCTAGATCGTGCAGGCTTTGGTTGTGACGTCCACGGCAGTGCAGACGTTCACCTCGGTCATCAGGCCGCCGAAGTTCTCGGCATCGTTCGCCAGGTGGTCGAGGTTGGGCGTGTAGAGGTAGAACTTCTGGCCGGCCTTGTAGCCGGAAGCATCGAGGATCACGTCGATCGATTCGCCACCGGCCAGCGTGATCGAGTTCGTCTGGTACGCCATGTTGTTGCCGGCCATGTCGCGCAGCAGTCGCGCGTTGACGCCGACCACCGTCATCGGGATGCCGAGCGAGGCAAGCGTCTGGTACTCGGTGACGTCGAGGTCGGAGATCCGCAGCAGTGCGCGACCGCCCGCCGGGATGTTGATCACGCTAGGCAGAGGCTGCGAGGCGTGGTTGCTGCCGTCGGTCGACTGCGTCTCCATCGGGCCCGGAACGACCGTATTGACGGCGACGTTCTTGCAGGCCGGCAGGGCGTCGCCCTGGACGCAGGTGTGGCCACCGACCGTGTCGGGGTAGCTGCGTCCGTTGAGCATGAAGTACTTGTCCTTCATGTCGGTGAAGGACTCGGGGTTGAACGTCATGCCGACGAAGTGGAAGTTCGGGTCGAAGCCGTGGATCTGGATCGGGTACTCGACGTCGTAGTGGGTCGAGCCGTCACCGTCGTTGTACGCGTAACCGCCGCTCGGCGCGCGCGTCGCCGACACGGCCTGCACGTCGGTGGCCGTGTTCGGGATCGGCGTCGTGCAGAGAATGTCGTTGCCACAGCGCTTGCGGATCGGCTCGTAGGCCGCCCAGTCCGCCGGCGTCGTGTCGTGCGCGGGCGGGGCCGGCGCCGCTTCGAAGCTCTGCAGCGCGGCGAGCAGCGGGGACCCGACGGTCAGGCGGTTCTGGCGGGGGCGCACGTAGAGCTGGCCGACCATGCCCATCTGCAGATGCTCGGGCGGGGCGATGTGGCAGTGCCAGAAGTAGGTGCCGGCGTCCGGCGCGAGGTAGTAGTAGCTGAAGCTGCCGCCGATGCTGATCGCGATCGAGGCGTCCGGCACGCCGTCGTAGAACGACGAGGCGTTCGGGTAGCCGTGGAAGTGGACCGTGTGCTGCTCGAAGAGGTCGGGGCGCATGATCATGCCGACGTTGGTCAGCGTCAGGAACAGTTCGTCGTCCTCGTCGATCGCGATCAGCGGCGCCGGCTGGTTGGCGTTCATCACGGCGACGTCCATGATCGCGCGCGCATCGACATGGCCGTCGAGCAGCGAGCCCTGGTAGGCCCAGGTGATGGAGCCGTCCGCCACCGCCGCCCCCGTGCCGGTCGGCGCCACGGTGCCCGACGTGCCGAGCACGTTCGCCTGGTAGATCGAGGTGGCCGTGCGGATGTAGGCGCCGGCGGGGTAGGTCGTGCCGGCGGTCCAGGGGTCGAGGCTCAGGTCGTTGGTCAGGCCGATCGCGCCGTTGTACTGGAAGTTGGCGTCCGGCATGCCGACGAGGGTGCTCGGCGTGCCCGTGCCCTCGGCGGTGCCGTCGGCATTGAGCGTCGTCAGGAACGTGCTGTAGGGCTGGGTGCCCGGCAGGCCGTTGTAGATGCTGTTCAGGCCGGACAGGGGGCCGAAACCGAAGAGGTAGATCTGGTGGCCGTCGCCCATCGTGGCGAAGCCGTCGCCGCCGCCGACCTGCTGGCACTTGATCGTGCTGCCGTCGGCATTGACGCCTCCGGGATGCTGGCTGGTGCTCGTCGGGCACTGCACGCGGAAGCTCTGCGCGTGCAAGCTCGTCGCGGCCAGGAACAGTCCGCAGGCGGACAACGCCCGAACTAGTGTCGGCAGGCTCTTCATGTCTCGTCCTCCATCATCATCGCGTTGTCGGGCTGGCAGTCGCCCGGGACGGCCACAAACGAAAGAGCCGGCACGTGCCAGCTCGGTTCCAGGGGAATTAGGGGCATCACGGGCCCACCTGCCGGGCGGTGAGCTCGCCGTTCTTGAAATCGGCGAGTTCCGCGCGCAGCTGCTCGGCCGTCGCGAACCCGTCGAAGCGGATCCAGTCGGACCCGGGCTTCAGGCGGATCAGCGTCGCCGGCGAATGGTCCATCTTGTTGCCGCGGTAGACGTTGAACGCGCGCTGCACGGTCTGGCTCGCGGCCAGCGTCCCGGTGTAGAACTGCCAGCCCGGCCCGGCATGGTAGGTGCGGGCGTGCTCGCGCAGCCGGGCCGGCGTGTCCTGCTCGGGGTCGATCGATACCGACATCAGGTGCGTGCGCGCGGCGTCGGCGCCGAGCGCCGACTGCAGTTGCGACTGGGTGTGGCTGAGGAGCGGGCAGACGGTCGTGCAGCTCGTGTAGATGAAGGTCAGCACGACCGGGCGGCCGTCATTGAGTTCGTCGAGGAAGCGCACCGTCTTGCCGTCGTCGCGCACGAGCTCGACGTCGGGGGCCTGGTAGCTCGCCACGCTGCGCTTGCCTTCGGCGCCCATCATCAGGCGGTGCTGGGCATGCGGATCGGTGGCGGCCGGTGCCTCGGCGCGCGCGATGGCAGCGATCGCCAGTCCCGTGACCAGCAGCAACCGTAGCGCGCCACGCATCGTGAACGGCACCATCGTCGCGTTTCCCCAAGCCCGTCGTTCTATCGCCGTCGGTGGCCCTGTGGCCTGCCGCGGAACTTTTTTGACGGTGCCAGTATCCAACCGGATATGGCGCAATAGCGATCAGGTCGATGCCCGTCTGCGCACGGGGGGTGACTACTACCCTCCGCGGTAGGGTGAGGTAGTAGAACGGCACGCCCGCCATGACCGGATCCGCGCTCCCGTCCCGCCAGCCGCATCGCAACATTTTCGCCGGCGGACCGCCGTCCGTGCTGGCCGCGGTCCTCCCGCGGATACCCGAGATCGGACGTTCGCCGCGCTATCCGTTCGGCGGCGGCGGCGGGCGGCTGACCGGCGTGCCCGGCGCGCGCACCGGTGCGCGCGGGTCGTAGAGGAAGGCCCACTCGGTGTACTTGGTCGCCTCGACAAAGCCCGCGTCGCCGTCGTCGAAATGGGCCTTTTTCATAGGCTCTTCGGCCGAGGCGCTGGCCACGCCGCTGATGCCGCCATCGGGCGCGGGCAGGAGCACCCAGTCGGTGCTGCGGGTCATCGGATCGGGATAGATCCGGCGCAGGAAGCGGGCGGGCAGCGGTCCCTCGGTGCCGGTGCCGACCAGTTCCGCGAGGCTGAGCGGAAAGCGGTGGTTCTGCTGGTAGAAGCGGGCAATGGCGTCGCGGTACTGGTGGCCGATGAAGAGAAGTTCCGTTTCCCGCTCGCGCCGGGCCGCGGTCCGGGTGACCTCGCCGGCCGCCGCGAGGAAGAGCCCGATCAGCACGATCAGCGCGAGGAGGCCAAGGTAGGTGAAGCCGCCCTGCCGCCCCCGGTTGCGCTTACCAGGCGGCATAGGGAACGCCGTCCTCGCCGGCCCCTTCGGCGCCGCTGTGCACGTCCTTGACGCCCGGATCCTCCGGATCGTCCGACAGCACCACGATCCAGCGCTCGGCGCTCTTGGCGATGGGATCGACCGGGATCGCGCGCAGGTAGTGCCGGTCGACCAGCATCGCGAGCGTCTCCGGGTACTTGCCCGTGTCGCCGTAGAAGCGGTCGATCGACTCGCGCAGCGTCGCGATGTCCTGGCGGAGCACCGCGGCCCGCGACCGCTCGAGCGTGCGGAAGTAGCGCGGTACGGCGATGGTCAGGAGCGTCGCGATGATGGCCATCACGACCAGGAGCTCCAGCAGCGTGAAGCCGCGAGGGCGTCTACCAGTCACGGTAGGGGATTCCGTTCAGGCCCGTCTTCGCGGAGCGCGTGTGCACGTCGAAGACGTCATCGCCGGGCTGCGGGTCGTCGGGCGGGCTTGCGTAGGAACGCAGGCCCCAGGTGTCTGCCGCCGGCGTCGTCGGGTCCGTCCAGAACGGGTCGCGCGGTACGCTGCGCAGGAAGTAGATCTTCACGCCCTCCTTGGGGCTGCTTGCGTCGTCGACGCCGTCAACCAGCGTCTGCAGGTCGGGCGGATAGCCCGACTTGTCGGCGAGTTTCTTGATGTGCCCCGTATCGGACGCGTGCTTGTAGGCGTCGATGGCGGTGCGGATCGTGCGCAGCGCCGTGCGCAGCTCGCCTTCCTTCTCGCGCTGGAACGCGAGCTGCGCCGAGGGCACGACGGCGGTCGCGAGGAGCGCGATGATCGCGACCGTGATCACGAGCTCGACCAGCGTAAAGCCGCGCCCGCGGGGCGGTGTGGCTTTCGGACGGCAGAGGCTGGCGGGCCGCTTCATGGTCTTACGGGCTGACGGCGATGCGCAGAGGCGTCGACTGGGTGGCGCCGACGGCGACGCCGTCCTCGCCGATCAGCACGACCTGGGTCGCGACCGACACCGCCGGGCGCGCGGCCACGGCGCGGAGCCTCAGGTTCACGAGGTTGCCGCCGCCGGTCACCGGCGTGCCACCGCCGCCGAGTTCGAGCTGGACGGCGCCGGGCCGTGAATCCACCTTCGGCGAGTCGCCGGCCGGGGCGAGGTCGCCGGGTTCGGCACTGACGAGCTGCAGCGCGGTCGGGTCGAAGCCGACCTGGACGCGGATGCGGCCGAGGGAGTCGATCCCGGCCAGCTTCACCGCGACGTT
>CAIMCI010000033.1 GCA_903839465.1 uncultured Pseudomonadota bacterium | reverse complement strand
CGGCGCGCCATTTCGGCCAGGTGTTCGGGAAATCGGCTGTCCGGTGCGACGATGCTCATGCGTACTCCAGGGCGGGGCGGCGGCAAGGAAGCAGTCTAATCCACGGCAGGCCCCCCCCGGCGACCTGCGGGGTCCACAGGCGGGTGTGCGCAAAGGCTGGAAACGCAGTAGAATCCGCGGACGACCCGGGGGAACCCAGGGTCGGCCTGTGCGAGGCTGCTCGCGCACCAACCTATCGAAAACGCCTTTTTTAGAACGGGGAAACGAATGAACGCGAAGATTGTAATCGGTGCCGCTGCCCTCGCGCTGGCACTCGTTGCTTGCGGTGGAGCCAAGGACAAGGCTGCCGAAGGCATGCAGAATGCCGCGAACACGGCCGCTGCTGCTGCCGACGCCACGAAGTCGGCCGCCGACGCGACCGCGACCGCTGCCGGCAACGTTGCCGATGCCGCCAAGTCGGCTGCTGATGCGACGGGCGCCGCTGCTGCGTCGACCGCCGCCGGTGCCGCCGAGGCCGTGAAGTCGGCTGCGGATGCGACCAGCACCGCTGCCGGCAACGCTGCCGACGCCGCCAAGGCCGCCGCCGACGCTGCCAAGAAGTAAGACGGCGTAAACCGCTGCCCGGCCGTCACGGTCGGGCAGCGGCATGCTGCACGGCCGTCGCCCTCCGGACGGCCGGTCCCAGTCGCAGGCTGGTTGTCCTTCCGTCAACGGAGTCTGACTATGAATTCCAAGCTCGTACTCGGCGCCCTCGCGCTGGCTGTTGCCCTCGCGGCCTGTGGCAAGACCGAAGCGCCGGCCGCTCCGGCTGCCGATACTGCCATGGCCCCTGCGGCTGCCCCGGCCGCTGCGCCGGCGGCTGACAGTGCCATGGCGCCGCCCGCCGCTGCGCCGGCCGCTGACAGCGCCATGGCGCCGCCGGCCGCTGCCGACAGCAAGGACGCGAAGTAGGGGCTGACCCCGCCCGTGTCGGTCACGACACGGGCGGTCTTCGACCCTGCCGATCCGGGGTGCGACGACCCCGGCGTACCCGCCGTTTCCTGACGCCCGGACCGAGCCATGGCTGTCTGCCTTCGTGATGCCCATCACGCGCCTGACGACCAGCGCTGGATCCAGAGCGTCTATCCGGAGTACATCGAGGAACTGACGGACCTGTCCGTCAGCAACACCGGCGTGTTTCCGCTCTTCGGCGAGCACGGCCCGCGCGACGCGGAGCTCTTCGCCCGCTGGTTCCGGGACAAGCAGTCCCATCCCCTGCTGATCCTCGACGGCACCCGCCCGGTCGGCTTCGCCCTCGTCTCGCGCCCGCTGCTCGCCGCACCCGGTGGGCCCCCGGAATACCGCCTCGCGGACTTCTTCATCCGCCGCGTGCACCGGCGGCGTGGTATCGGCCGGGTGGCGGCGGGGCTCATCTTCGGCCGTTTCAGCGGTCGCTGGCTGATCACCGAGACCGTCGGCCATACCGAAGCCATCGCCTTCTGGCGCGCCGTGATCGGGACCTATACCGGCGCCCGGTACCGCGAGCGCATCGCCGACGGTGAAGTGCACCAGACCTTCGAGACCGCTCCCGCCAAACGGCCCTGACGGGCGCCCGGTCGGCCCCGTTAGGGGAATGCCCCAGCCCGGCTCGGGAGTGCCTACGCAGGCGGCCCTAGGGGGCTTTGGCGCCCCGCCGCGCGCCATCTGAGACCTGCGTCACCGATCGCGCGAAACGCGCGACTTTCCGTGCCGCTGTCTCAACTTATCGTGCACTACGCCGACAAAAACAGGAGCACGGGTTCTGCCGTATCCGGTCGCGCGTCCCCAGGACAACCGGTCACGACTCGACAGAGCGCACAAAAACTCGCTGGAGGGAGCGGCACGATGTCGAAGGTGATCCTGGCGGTCGACGACTCCGCGTCGATGCGAAAGATGGTCCATTTCACGTTGGCAGGAGCCGGCTACGACGTCGTGCAGGCCGTCGACGGTGTCGAGGCCCTGGAATACGCGCGCGACCACTCGGTCGACGTCGTGCTCACCGACGTGAACATGCCGCGCATGGACGGCATTTCCCTCGTCAAGGAGCTGCGGGCGCTGCCGACCTACCGCTTCACGCCGATGCTGGTGCTGACCACCGAATCCAGCCAGGAGAAGAAGCTGGAAGGCAAGCAGGCCGGCGCCACGGGTTGGATCGTCAAGCCGTTCAATCCGGAACAGCTGCTCGCAACGATCGCCCGGGTCATCTGAACCGCGGCATCAGGGAGGCACGGAATGTCCTTCGACGCAGAAATGGAGGAGATCCACAAGATCTTCTTCGAAGAGAGCCACGAGGGCCTGGACGCGATGGAGTCCGGCCTGCTGAACCTCGACGCGAGCGCAGATCGCGAGACCATCAACACCATTTTCCGTGCCGCGCATTCAATCAAGGGCGGCGCGGCGACCTTCGGCTTCGCCGACATCGCCAATTTCACGCATGACGTCGAGACGCTGCTCGATGAAATGCGCAACGGCACGCGCACCATGAGTTCGCAGGCGCAGCAGCTGCTGCTGCAGTCCGTCGACTGCATCCGCGAGATGATCAAGGCCGCCCAGGCCGGCGGCACGGTCGATGCGCGTCGCGTCGCCATCCTCAACGAATCGATCAAGGACCTGCTGGCGACCGGTGACCTGCCGGTGGTCGCCGCCAGGCCGGCCGCTGCCCCGGCGCCGCCGAAGGATGCGGCGCCCGCGGCCGCGGCGGGCCAGGAGGATGCCGCAGCCGCTGTCGGGCCGGGCTGGATCGTCCGCTTCGTGCCGCACGAGGACATCCTGCGGACCAACAACGAGCCGACGCGGATGTTCGCCGAACTCGGGCGCCTGGGGCCGGTGGTCGCCGAGGCTGACATCAGCGGCGTTCCGGCGCTCGAGGACCTCGTGCCGGAGTCGCTCTACCTGCGCTGGACTCTGCGACTGAGCGCGGCGGTGGAACGGCGGCGCGTGCAGGACGTGTTCGACTGGGTCGACGCGAGCTCCCGCCTCGAGTACGAGGAGATCCCGGCACCGGCGACCGCCATGGCGGCGACCGGGCCGGCCGTGGCAGCCGCGAGCCCCGCCGCGGCCGCGCCACCCGCCGTGGCCGCGACGGCCAAGGCCGCAACGGCGCCGAAGAGTCAGGCGGACACGAGCTCGATCCGGGTCTCGATCGACAAGGTCGACAGCCTGATCAACCTCGTCGGCGAACTGGTCATAACCCAGTCGATGCTGTCCCAGTTCGGCGAGCGCTTCGACGCCAGCCAGCTCGAGCACCTGCGCCAGGGACTGAGCCACCTGTCGCGCAACACGCGCGACCTGCAGGAAAGCGTCATGCAGATCCGCATGCTGCCGATCGGCTTCGCGTTCAACCGCTTCCCGCGCCTCGTGCACGACCTGTCGCGCAAGCTGAACAAGCAGGTCGACCTGCGCCTGTCGGGCGAAAGCACCGAGCTCGACAAGACGGTGCTCGAGAAGATCTCCGATCCGCTCGTGCACCTGGTCCGCAACGCCCTCGATCACGGCCTCGAGACCCCGGAAGTGCGCACCGCTGCCGGCAAGGAGCCGACCGGCACGATCGAGCTCAATGCCTATCACGAGGGCGGCAGCATCATCGTCGAGGTCAGGGACGACGGGGCCGGGCTGAACAGGGCCCGCATCCTGGCGCGGGCCCGGGAGCGCGGCCTGGTCGCCACCGATGCCGAGCTCAGCGACGACCAGATCCACAACCTGATCTTCCAGCCGGGCTTCTCGACCGCCGAGACCATCAGCGAGGTTTCCGGCCGGGGCGTCGGCATGGATGTCGTCAAGCGCAACATCAACGACCTCGGCGGCCACGTGCAGATCAGCTCCAACGAAGGCCGCGGCAGCACGATCAAGATCCGGCTGCCGCTGACCCTCGCCATACTCGACGGCCAGCTGGTGCGCGTGGGCTCCGAAACCTACGTCATTTCCCTGCTCGCCATCGTCGAGACGATCCAGGTCAAGCAGGAGCAGGTCAACCGGCTCCCGGGCGGCGTGGAGCTCTTCCGCCTGCGCTCCGAATACCTGCCGATCATCGATCTCGGTGCCCAGTTCGGCACCGGACGCGACCCCTCGACGGCCTGTGACGGTCTCCTGGTCGTGGTCGAGTCCGATGGCCGTCGCTTTGGCCTGCTGGTCGACGACCTCCTCGCCCAGCAGCAGGTCGTCATCAAGAGTCTCGAGTCGAGTTACCGCCAGGTCCGCGGCCTGGCCGGCGCGACCATCCTCGGCGACGGCCGTGTCGCGCTGATCCTGGACGTGCCCGGCCTCGTCCAGACCTTCGAGGAGCGGCACGCGGAAGTCGAGGCGAAGATCGCCGCGGCCTAGCGCCGCAACGGACATGTGAACGGGCGCGCGGCGCCGGTTCGTGGCTCAACTGAAAGCCGGCAGACGCCGGTCAGGCACGAGGTGAAATCATGGAAGCAGCAAGCGGCAATCGGACCGGCAAGGCGAAGCCGGCCGGCAGCGAAGAGCCCACCGCCGGTGT
>CAIMCI010000032.1 GCA_903839465.1 uncultured Pseudomonadota bacterium | reverse complement strand
GGTAGGTGATCGAACCCGGCACGTTGTCGATATAGCCACCCTCCTTCTCGTACCAGCCGACGAGGCGCACCGCCGCATTGGAGGTGATCGGCAGGTTGTAGAAGCCCTCGAAGCTGCCGCCCGGGTCGCCGTGTTTTACGCTGTTCAGCTGCACGTCGTAGGCGCCCTTGGAGACGTTGAACTCGGGCTTGTTGGTGATGATGCGGATCGTGCCCGCCTCCGAACTCGCCCCGTACAGCGTACCCTGCGGACCGGCCAGTGCCTCGACGCGCGCGATGTCATAGACATGCACGTCGAGCGGACCCTGGATGGTCGTGATCGGCTGCTCGTCGAGGTAGACGCCGACGCTCGGCAGCGAGCCTGAGTGATTGCCGTCGCCGCCGGAGGAGACGCCGCGCATGTAGATCTTGGCAAAGCCGGGGCCCGTGCTCTGGTAGGAGACGCTCGGCAGGTACTTGATGTAGTCGTCGAATTTCTGGACGTGCAGTTCCTCGAGCTTGGCCGTGCCGAGCGCGATGATGCTGAGCGGCACGTTCTGCAGGCTCTCCGACCGCTTTTCCGCGGTGACGATGATTTCCTCAAGGCCCGCGTTCGGCGCCGCCGCCTGCTGCTGGGCATGCGCCGCGGAAATCACCGCGAACACCGCCGAGGCAATCGACATGCCTTTAGTGGCCCGCCCCGACGAAGGCCGCGCGGCGCCGGCGCCACGCGTCTTCTTTGGTTGTTTAGCATTCATCTTCATGGTCCCCCTTTCGGTCTCTTACACAAGATCAAGCGAATCAAGCAGGCCACCCGCAATCACGGGCCCTGTTCCGTTGCTGCCGGGACCAGCTCCGGAACGCCCGGATAGGCGGTCAGAACCGGCCCCAGCGCGTCCTTCAGCGGTCCGAGCCACTGTTCGTAGTGGCGCCACTGGTCGACACCGTCGCGGAAGATCGGCCGGCGGACCTGCTCGGAGCTCGCCGTCCGCACGGCCCGCGAATTCTCGTAGAAGCGCAGGCACGCGTCCTCGAACGGCAACCCGCAGTAGTCGAGCAGGCGACGCACCTCGCCCTCGGTATCGTCGACCATCTGCTCGTAGTACACGCGGTGCACGCGCCCGGGCGCGACGCGATCGAAGTGCGCCATCAGTTCGACATAGTCGCGGTAATAGCGTCCGATGTCGGTCAGGCTGTAGGAGAACTGCTGGCCCATCGCGAAGTGCTGCTTGAACCCGGAAAAGCAGCACGCGAGCGGATGACGCCTGGCGTCGATGATCTTCGCGTTCGGCAGGCTGAGCAGGATCAGGCCCAGATGCTGGAAGTTGTTCGGCATCTTGTCGATGAAATACGGCCGTCCGAGCTTGCGATGGATGCGCGTGCGCGCGAGATACTCCTCACCAAGCTGCCGCCACCGGTCATCGGTCAGGGTTGCCAGTACGCCGGGGTAGCGTGCGCCCTCGGTCTCGTCGTTCTCGAAGGCGAGCGCGCGCGCCATCGCGATGATATCGGGCAGCTCCATCGTGCCCTCGACGGCGGAGTGGCTGGCGAGGATCTGCTCGAGCAGGGTCGAGCCGGAGCGCGGCAGGCCGACGATGAAGATCGGATCGGGCGCGGGACAGCCGACCTGACGCCGGTCCGCCATGAACTCAGGCGTAAACAGATCCTGCGAGCGCCGCAACCGCGCCTCGTGGCCGTCCGCGTCGTAGTGGAGCTCGACGGCGCGCAGCCGGTTGCCCTCGGCGTAGTGACGGAAGGAATCGTGATACTCCCCGGCATCCTCCAGCGCCTTGCCCAGCGCGAACTCGAAGTGATACCGCTCCTGGGCCTCGAGATCGGAACGGGTCAGCGCCGAGCGCATCGCCGCGACGTCGGCCGGCGTGAAGCGGAAGGTCTTCAGGTTGGCAAGGCTCCAGTACGCCTCGCCGAGGAGCGGCTGCAGCGCGAGCGCACGGCGGTAGGCGGCCACGCCCTCCACGTCCTTGCCGGCGGTCTTGAGCGCATGCCCGTAGCTCATCCAGATACGTGCCTGGTTCGGGTACTCGTCGAGCACCTCGCGGTACAGGGCGAGCGAGGATTCGTACTCGCCGACCGTGCCGAGGATGGCCGCCTTCAGGTTGCGGTGACCGACGTGCCGCGGTTCGACCTTCAGGCAGTAGTCGATTTCCGCCAGCGCGGCGGCCGCATTGTTCTGCCGGTGCAGGACGAGCGCGAGGTTGTGGCGCGCCGGCATGAAGCTCGGGGCGAGTTCAGCGCAGCGGCGCAGGAGGATCTCGGCATCGGTATAGCGGCGCAGGCGCGCGGCGACCTCGGCCAGCATCCGAAGTGCCGCGACGTCGGTCGGCGTCGCGCGCAGCTGCTCGCGCAGCAGCGTTTCGGCCTGCGGCAGGTCGTTGGCATAGAGCGCCGCCCCGGCCGCCAGCAGCCGCGGGTCGCGCGTGCCGCACCGTACGTGTTGCAGATAGGCAACATCGGCCTGCGCGGTGTCGCCGAGATCCGTGTAGAGGTCACCCAGCGCGAGCCAGGCCGGCGCCAGGTCCGGCTGCAGGGAGCTCGCCCGGCGCAGCGCCGCCAGCGCCGCTTCCCCGTCGCCGCTGTCGCGCAACGCGAGGCCCAGTTCCAGCTGCGCGGGGGCGAAGGCCGGGTGCTGAGCCGTCAGCCGCCGCAGCTGCTCGATCGCCGCCGGGCTCTGTCCGAGTGCGCGCTGCGCCCGCGCGCGCACGAGCAGCGCCATTGGCTGCCCCGGCACGACCTTGAGGATTTCATCGGCCTGCTCGGCCGCCAGCGACGGGCTGCGACCCAGCAGTCGATTGGCATGCTCGAGGGCAACGTTCAGCGAACCGACCGGGTCGGCGGTGTGGCTCATCAGCTACGGGGTCCGGTTTCGGCGTGCATCCAACCCCTGATATGAGCCGCCCTTGGCCTCCGTTGTCAATGGCAAAAACGCAACAGGCGGCGGTCGGACGCCTCTAGCCGCGCGCGGCGCGGCGGCCCCCGACCGTCGCTACCGCCGGTGCGCCGGCCCGCGATCGCGTTCATTTTATAATTACCATATGTATCAATAACTTAATAATTGCACGGCCCGATTCGACGCTTGCCGCCTCCGGCCGGCGCCGCCGAAACTGCAACGCGCTTCGCGAATTCGCCGCTTCGTCCCACGCGCGAGCGCGCGAAGAGTTAAAACAGGGGCATGAATCCGGAGCGCCCTACCGCACCGCCCGCGTCCCCGTCGCCGCGACCTCGCCGGCTTCGGGCCGGCGCGCTCGGCCGCGTGCTCGGCACCGCCGCGCTGCTGGCCGGGCTGTCGACGGCCGGCGCCAGCACGCAGGCTCCGATGCGCTTTTCGCACCTCGGTGCGGATGAGGGCCTGTCGCAGGGCACCGTGAGCGCGATCCTCCAGGACGCGCACGGCTTCATGTGGATCGGCACGCAGGATGGCCTCGACCGCTACGACGGCTACTCCTTCAGCCACTTTTCCCAGCAGACGACCGCCCGCGGGTCGCTGCCGCGCAATTACGTCCGGGCCCTCGCCCAGGACCGCGCCGGCACGTTGTGGATCGGCACTGACGGTGGTGGCCTCGCGACGCGGGACCCGGCGACCGGGCGGATCGCTCCGCGCCGCAAGCTCGGGGAGACCGTGCTCACATCGCCAACCGAGCGCATCCGCGCCCTGCACGTCGACCGCAACGACCGGCTGTGGGTCGGCACGGCCGACGCCGGCCTGATCGTCATCGACCTCCTCCACGACTCGGTGCGCCGGCTGCGCTTTGACAGTCGCGACGAATCCTCGCTGTCGGATGACAGCGTCCTCGCGATTGCCGAGGACCAGCGCGGCGGCATCTGGGTCGGCACCGGCAAGGGACTTGACCGCGTCGATGTCGACACCGGCAAGGTCAACCGCCATTCCACGCGTTCCGATCCCGCGCGGCCCGCCATGCCGGAGGGCACCAGCGTCACCGCGCTGATGCAGGACTCCGAGGGCGTACTCTGGGTCGGCACGGCGGCCGGCCTCCTGCGGCTCGACCCGCGCACGGCGACACCGAGCGTCTTCCGGCACCAGGAGAGCGACCCGACCTCCCTGCCCTCGGACGCCGTGGAAGCCCTGCTGGAGGACGAATCGCACCGGATCTGGGTCGGCACCGAGAACGGGCTTGCGCTGTGGACGCGGTCGACGAACAGCTTCATCACCTACCGGCACAACGGCACGGATCCCTCGAGCCTGCCGGCGAACGAGATCCGCGTGCTGTTCCAGGATCGCGGCGGCGTGATGTGGGTCGGCACCGCGTCCGATGGCGCGGCGCGCTGGAATCCGCGCTCGTGGTCGTTCGGCCACCAGCAGATCGCCACCCTGCATGGCGACGGCGTGGCCAACATCAGCGCGTTTGCCGAGGACCCGCACGGCAACCTCTGGGTGGCGACGCTCGGCGACGGCCTGCGCGCGTTCGATGGCGCGACCGGCGCGATGCAGAGCTACTCCCGGCGGAACGGCGATCCCCACAGCCTGCCGTCCAACCTCCTCAACTCCATCTACTGCGACGGCCAGGGGCTCGTCTGGCTCGGCACCCGCGAGGGACTCAGTCGCCTGGACCCGAAGTCCGGTCGCGTCGACACGTTCCGGGTAAGGTCCGACCAGCGCCACGAGGACGCCGCGAACAATATCGTGCAGATCATCGGCGACCCGTCGGGCACCCGGATCTGGGCCGCGATCAATGGCGGCGGGCTCGCCCGCTTCGACCTCGCGACGCAGCGCTTCACGGTCTACCGCCACGATCCGTCCGTTCCGGACAGCGTGCCCGACGATCACGTCGACTCGCTGGCCGTCGACACCTCCGGCAAGCTCTGGGTCGGCACCGAGAACGGCGCCGCCCTCTTCGAGCCCCGTACCGAGCGGTTCTACACGTTTGCGCACCACAACGACGATCCGGGCAGCATCATCGACTCCCCGATCGAGGCGATCCATGTCGATACCCATGGCGCCGTCTGGTTCGGCACGATGGGCGGCGGGCTGGTCGAGGTCCAGGGCGATGCCGGTGATCCGGCGACGATCCGCTTCCACACCTACGGCGAGGCCGAGGGACTGGCGAATTCCACCGTCTACGGTGTCGAATCGGACTCGACCGGCCGGATCTGGGTCAGCACCAACAGGGGCATCGGCCGCTTTGACCGCTCCACCAAGCGGTTTCGCATGTTCCACCACAGCCACGGCCTGCAGGGCGAGGAATTCAACCAGGGCGCGAACTTCCGGCGGCGGGACGGCCAGCTGCTGTTCGGCGGTCCGAACGGCTACAACGCCTTCTATCCTGAAAAGCTCGAGTTCAACAAGCACGCGCCGCAGCTGGTGCTGACCGGCTACTTCAAGCTGAACACGCCCGTCGAGACGCCGGTGTCGCTCGAGCGGCTGACGCACGTCGAACTCGCCTACGGCGATCCGGTGGTCTCGTTCGAATTCGCGGCGCTCGACTACTCGTCGCCGGAAAGCAACCGCTTCTCCTACATGCTCGAGGGCTTCGACAAAGATTGGGTCGACGCCGGCAACAAGCGCATGGTGACCTACACCAATCTCGCGGCGGGGAACTACATCTTCCGCGTGCGGGCGGCCAATGGCGACGGCACGTGGAACGCCAATGGCCTGGCTATTCCGATCACCGCCGAACCGCCGCCGTGGGCCACCATGCCGGCCAAGCTCACCTACGGCGTCGCGATCCTCCTGCTCCTGTTCATCGCCCGCCACTTCCAGATGGCGAAGATCCGCCGCGAAGTGGAGTACGCGCGGCGTCTGGAGATGGACGTCTACACCCGCACCGCCCAGCTCGAGCATGCCAATCAGCAGCTGAAGGAAGCGAGCCTGACCGATCCGCTGACGGGCCTCGGTAACCGGCGCTACCTGAGCGAGGCGATGGCGGCCCTGGCCAAGTCGGCCGAGAGCGAGGGCACCGAACTCAAGCTCGCCCTGATGGTCATCGACCTCGACCACCTGAAGCCCATCAACGACGCCTACGGCCACGAGGCGGGCGACCGGGTCATCGTCCAGATCGCGGACATCCTGCGCCGCTGCTGCCGGACGTCGGACTACATCGTCCGCTGGGGTGGCGACGAATTCGTCATTGCCTACCTCGACGCGGATCTCGACTCCGCAGCGCACCTCGCCGAGCAGATCCGCTCGCGCATCGCCAAGCAGATATTCCGCCTGGCCGACGGCAAGGCGGCGCGCAGCAGCTGCTCGATCGGCTTCTGCTGCTATCCGTTCGTTGCCGACTCGCCGCAGCTGCTCACCTGGGAACAGACCGTCGCGATCGCCGATGCCGGGCTCAACCAGGCGAAGGCGCAGCGCAACTACTGGGTCGGCATCTCGAGCACCGAGACGTCGGAGTCGATCGGCGGCTCGTTCATCGAGGCGATCGGCCTCGACCCGCTGCAGCTCGAGCGCACGGGACACATCAGGCTGCGGCGGCCAAGCTTCAAGCCTGACGACACCGGTGCGCACCTGCGCATCGTCGGGCGGCGCAGCTCCGACTGACGCTCAGCGCGGCTTGCGGGCAGGCGCCGGTCGCGTCGTCGC
>CAIMCI010000031.1 GCA_903839465.1 uncultured Pseudomonadota bacterium | reverse complement strand
TCACGATCAAGCAGCCGCCGGCGAACCACCTGCCGATCAACGGCAAGGCGTGCGAGGCCTGCCACTCGACGACGAGTGTCGCGACCAACGGCTTCGGGCCGTCGACCGCGATGAACCACACCGGCATCACCTCGGGCTGCCAGAACTGCCACGAGACGGCGATGAGCTGGTACGGCGTGACCATGGTCGACCGGCCGACGGCGGCCCAGGACCCGCAGCACCCGACGGCGGCGCAGAGCGCCGACTGCGCGGGCTGTCACTCGACGACGAACTTCGCGGTGGGCACGTTCAACGCGCCGACCGTGCTCCCGACCGGCCACATGCCGTCGTCTCTTAGCTGCACGAACTGCCACAAGGCGATCCCGACCTGGTCGTCCTACGTCATGGGTGCCACGGGCCACACCGGGATGACCTCGGGCTGCGCCAGCTGCCACGCGATCGGCAAGAGCTTCCTCGGCATCGCGCCGCCCGCGCTCGTCGAGCCGCCGACGACGGCGCCGGCGCATCTGCCGATCCCGGCGGCGGACGGCTGCGAGACCTGCCACTCGACGACGAGCTTCGCGACCGGCGGCTTCGGTCCCTCGACGCCGATGAACCACGCGAACATCAAGTCGGGCTGCCAGGCCTGCCACGAGACCGGCATGGCCTGGAAGGGCGTGACCATGGTCGACCGGCCGACGCCGGCCCAGGACCCGGGCCACGTCACAGCCGCGCAGACCGCCGACTGCTCGAGCTCGGGCTGCCACTCGAACACGAATTTCGCGGTCGGTGCCTTCAACATCGTCGGCAAGCCGAACGGCCACATCCCGACCACCGCCACCTGCTCGCAGTGCCACACGACACCGGGCAACTACGCGGTCTACACGGGTGGCGCGACGCTCCACACGGGCATCACGTCCGGCTGCAAGACCTGCCACGGCACCGGTACCGGGCCGTGGGCCGGCGTGGGTGGACTGACCTTCACGATCAAGCAGCCGCCGTCGAACCATATTCCGATCGGCGCCGCGGCCTGCGAGGGTTGCCACAGCATCAAGGCGTTCACGACCTTCGGCAACACGCCGATGAAGCACGCGCCGGTCGCGGGCACCGCGTGCAAGACCTGCCACGAGTACACGATGCGCACGCCCAACTACTGGTACGGAGTGGCCCTCGTCTGGCACCGCGATTCGCAGAATCACCAGGGAACGAAGGACTGCGGCGGCAGCGGCTGCCACAACACCCGCGACGGCAACATCAGCTGCAACAACAACTGCGGCAATGCCGTCGTCAAGGGCACCGTCCCGGTGGCGAGCATCAAGTCCGTCAAGGCGGGCGGTTCGGGTGATTCGGCGACGGCCGCCACGACCGCGACCAAGACCGCGCCGGCAGTCGGCGGCCCGGTCGCGATGCACGGCGGCCGGCCGATCGTGCGCACCGCGAGCGGCGCGGTCGACCACCAGGGTCTGGCCGGTATCGCCTGCGCCAGCTGCCATAACGGGGCGACGGCAGCCGGTAAGGGCGCCGGTCACCTGGCGACCACTGACAACTGCGCGGCCTGCCACGTGACGCTGGCCTGGCGTCCGGTCGCGCGCGTCGATCACGCCGAGACCCGCGGGACCTGCCGCAGCTGCCACGACGGCGTGCACGCGACCGGCAAGGCCGCGACGCACGTGCAGACGGGCGCCGACTGCGATACCTGCCACACCTCCTCGGCGTGGAAGCCGGCCGTGTTCGATCACGCCGGCGTGATCGCGGGCACCTGCCTCACCTGCCACGGCGCCGGCAGGGCGACGGCGAAGCCGGCCAATCACCCGGCGACGCTCGCCTCGTGCGACAGCTGCCATTACACGCTGGCCTGGCGCCCGGTCCGCCCGCCGCTGACTGCCGCGCCGAAGAAGCCCGTCCCGGCGCCCGGCATCGTGCCGCCGCGTCCGCGTCCGCGCAGCGTGCCGCCGGCGGCTCATCTGTGACAGGTCCGGCCCAGGTCCACGCGTCGGGGTCATCGCGGTCCCGACGCGGTCAGCGACCATTCGGCTGCGCTCTGGTCGTCCTGCTGGCGCTGGCGCCGCTCCTCGCACAGGCCTATGACCGGCTGCTCGACCGGATCGAGGTGGACGGCGGGCGCATCGCCGTCCAGTTCAATTGCCAGATGGCCTACGTGTCGCATTTCCCGCTGCGTTCCGGCACGGAACTGCGGGTCGAACTGCAGCCGCTGCCCGGCTGTGCCGTCGGCAACGGCTACAGCGAGACGCTGCCGATCGCTTCACCGGGCGCGACTGCCCTGAGCGACGTCAGGCTCGAACTCGGCATCGGCGCGCGGCGCGCGCTGATCTTCAAGTTCAGTCGCAACGTGGACTACCTCGTACGACCGATGTCCGGCTTGACCGGCATCGAGATCCTGCTCGCCGCGCGGTCGGGCAGCGCGAAGCCCGAACTCGTCGAGTCCATTCCGGCCGCCTCGCGGGCGGCGAGCCGTGCCCTGCCGCCGGCCGCCGAGCTCGACAAGCTGTCGACCCAGGCCATGGAGGCGATGCGCTCCAAGGACTACGACCTCGCCATCAAGCTCTACACGAAGCTGCTCGAGTACCCGGAACATCCGGGCCGTGCCAAGGCGCAGGAGTACCTGGGGCTTGCCCGCGAGCGCAAGGGCCAGTTCGCCCAGGCCAAGCAGGAATACCAGGAGTACCTGCGCCGCTACCCGGACGGCACCGACGCCGCCGAGGTCGGCCAGCGGCTCGCGGCGCTGGTCACGCTCGAGGGCCAGGGCAGCCTGAAGCACACCGACGCCGACCAGCGCTGGCAGTACCAGGCGGGCATCAGCCAGGAGTACCGCCACGACCAGAACACCGTCAGCCAGGGGGGCGTCGATGCCTCGGGTGTCGGCCAGTCGGTGCTCTACTCCGACGGTGACGTCGTGGTGCGCCGGCGCGGCGCGGATTACGACTTCAACGCCCGGGCGGACGCCGGCTACCTCAAGGACTTCCAGAATTCGGGACTGGCGACGTCGGGCTCGACGCGCGTCTCGGCGCTCTACGCGGAACTCGGCGATGCCGACCACAAGCTGGTCGGTCGCGGCGGCCGTCAGTCGGTGACCGCCGGCGGCGTGTACGGAACCTTCGACGGCGCGTACCTGGGCTGGCGCGTGAGCCCGATGGTGCGACTCGACTTTTCGCTGGGCAAGCCGCTGCAGGTGTACTCGACGCAGTCGTCGGGGTCGCGCACCTTCGTCAGCGGCGCCGCGGAATTTCTCAGCGTGCGGCCCGGTCTCGATCTCGGCCTGTTCGTGCTCGAGCAGAAGGCGGGCGGCGTACTCGACCAGCGCCAGGTGGGCAGCGAGGCGCGCTACTACCACGACGGGCAGTCACTGGTCGCCCAGCTCAACTACGACATCAGCTTCAGGGTCCTGAACGCGGTCACGGCACTGGGCACGTTCAACCTGCCGGACCGCTGGGTGGCGACCGGCGTCATCGATCATCGCAAGGCGCCGTTCATCGCCACCTACAACGCGCTGATCGGCCAGCCGACCACGTCACTGGAGTCGCTCATCGCGCGGATCGGGATCGATGCAACCCGCAAGCTCGCGATCGACCGTTCCGCCAACAGCGACTCGTACAACTTCGGCGTGCAGCGCCCGCTCGGCGAGCGCATGCAGTGGTGGAACAATATCGCCTACAGCCGTCTCGGCGGCACGCCGGCCTCCGGCGGCGTGCCGGAAGTGCCGTCGATCGGCGGCCTCATCAACTACTCCACCCAGCTGCTCGGCAACGGCTGGCTGTACGATTCGGACACGAATGTCGTTGGCCTGACCTTCGGCAAGGGCTCGGGTACGCGCAACATTTCCGTGTTCGGCAGTGCGCGCTACGCGCTGACCGAGCACCTGCGCTTCGGGCCGCGCCTCACCGTCAACGACACGCGCACGACGGCCGCCGCGTCGACCGGCCTCGTCAACGGCGTCACGGTCACGCCCGCCCTGCTGCTCGACTACCAGCTCCGCCACGGCTCGGTACAGGCGGAGACCGGCTATGAGCGCATCAACCAGACCCTGCTGAACGGTGTCGTACCCGGTACGCCGACCACCCCGACCCCGGGGGGTACGCCGGGCGGTACCACGGCCACCGAAGTCTCGGCCGGTTCACGCAGGTATTGGTTCAGCCTCGGCTACCACTTAAGCTTCTAGGCTATGCAACGCCTGCTGGCCACCTTCCTGTGCCTCGCGGCAGTCCTGACGGGCTGCGTCACCGCCGAGGATCTGCCGCCGCTGATGACCGCCCTCGACCAGCAGTCGGGAGTGACGGTCGAGGCGACCGGCATTCCGTACGTGCTGGCCCACGAGGCTGCGGCGCTCGCCGCCAATGCCCGGGATTACCTCGATTTGAGACTCCTGGATGTCGACCGGATGGGCAAGCGCAGCTACTACCTGTCGCTGGTCGTCTTCAGCACCGTGGCCCGTCACGGCGAGTCCAGTCCGACGGCGGCCGCCATCGGCAAGGTCCGGGTGCGGATCGGCAGCCAGGTCGTCGAGCTGGAGGCGGTGCGCGAGGGCGAGGAGGCCTACGGACTCTCGGCGCGCGTCTTTCCGCGCCGGATCGGCTACCTGGCCGCCGCCGAGTACCCGGTCACCCCGGCCTTCGTCCGCGCCCTGGCGGCGGCCGGTGAGCACGACCTGGCGGTCGAGGTCGGTCCCGATACCGACCTCGTCTACGAGCCCTGGGAGCCCGCGACCGAGGGCCTGAAGGGCTTCGCCGAGCGACTGCCGCGACCGGCGCGCTAGGGGGCGCCCCGGGCGGGGCGCCCCGCCGGCGGTACCCGATCCCGCCTGTCGGCGCGAACCGACAGCGGGACGGTCGCGACCGTCACGCGGCCGTGCGATAGTTGCCTTAATCCGGCGCCCCCGCGCGCCCGTAGACGGGATCTGGCCGATGAATTCGACCCTGCTCGCCGCTGCAGTGCTGCTGCTTGGCCTGGCCGGTGGCGGGGCGTTCGTGCTCGGCCAGAGGGGCCGGCGGGGCGCTGCGGCGCTGCTTCTGGCGCTCGCGCCGGTCGCCGCGGTGCTGCCGTACGTTGCCCACGAGGCGAAGCCGACCGCGCCGCCCGCTGCCGCTGCGAGCAGTCCACCCCCGGCCGAGGCGCCGGCCGCCGCGGCGGCTCCCGAGGTCGCGCCGGCGTCCGCGTCCTCCGTGGCGCCGATGAGCGGCGCCCGCCCCGGGCAGGGCGTCAGCCAGGAACGGGCGGCCGCCGAGGCCCTGCGGGTGGCCGGGAAATATCCGGAAGCGAGAGACGCGTATCGGCAGATTGCTGCCCGCCGGCCTCAGGATGCGGACGCGTGGGCGGATGCCGCGGACTGTGCCGCCGCCGCCGCCGGGGGCGACCTCGAGGCCGGCGCCGTCGACATGGACCGTGCGCTTGCCGCCCAGCCGGCGCACGCCAAGGCCCTGTGGCTGAAGGCGAGTCTCGAGTTGCAGCGCAAGCACTACGGAGCGGCCGCCGCGCTCTGGCAGCGCCTGACCGTTGTTCTGCCGCCCGGTTCGGAAGACCGGCGGATGGTTGAAGCGAACCTGGAGGAGGCGAAGGCGCTGGCTGGCATGTCCGGTCGGGCCGGGTCCTGAGCACTATGGCAGCCGTAGCACACGATGTCCGTCGAAGCGCCCCGGAACCGTCCAAGGCCAAGGAGCAGCGCGCGCCGCTCATTACCCTGACGCACGTCTGGTTCGCGCTGGTCGCGGTCGTGCTCGTCGTCGGCTGGTTCCTGCCGCTCGACAGCTACCTGTCGCCGCGCCAGGGCACCGGCTACATCCTCGGCATCGTCGGCGGCTCGATGATGCTGCTGCTCCTGATCTACCCGTTGCGCAAGCGCGTGCAGTCGCTGCGCTTCATCGGCGACTCGCGGCTGTGGTTCCAGGTGCACATGGCGCTCGGCCTGCTCGGCCCGCTGTGCATCCTCTATCACTGCCTCTACCGCCTGGGCGCGACCAACAGCAACGTGGCGCTCGTCTGCATGCTCGTCGTCTCCGGCAGCGGCGTCATGGGGCGCTACCTGTATTCGCGGATCCATCACGGCCTCTACGGCCGCCAGGCGACGCTGGCCGAATTCCGCGAGGAGGCCGAGCGGCTGCGCTCCGAGGCGTCCGGCGCCTCGAAGCTGCTGCCGGAATTAGCGGCGCGCCTCGAGCAGAGCGAGCAGCGGATCAGCGCCGACATTCCCTTGTTGCCGAAGCCACTGACGGCGTCGGTGTCCTACCGCGTCGAGCGCCTGCGCCTGCGCCGTTACGTGCACCAGCAGCTCAAGGCTGCCGGCCGGGACTCGGCCCTGATCGGCGAACACGCCGGCCAGCTGGAAGTCGCGGCACGGCGTTACCTCGACAATCGCCTGAGCGCGGCACGGCGCGTGGCGGAGTTCGAGGCCTGCGCGAAGCTCTTCGGGCTGTGGCACGTGCTGCACATCCCGCTCTTCTTCATGCTGCTGTTCGCCGGCATCGTGCACGTGGTCGCCGTGCACGTGTACTGAGTCGGCCGCGGGCGCCACGCGGTGCCCGCCGGCCGGTCCTCGGGCGTGGGTCCGTGTCAGGGGATGCGGATGCGGCCAGCGCCACCCGGCACCGCGCCGCCCGCTTCGGGCACGATAATCGACGAGGCGGCCTCGCGGCGCATCTGCTGGAGCTCGCGCATGGTCTCGTCCATCGCCGTCTTGGCCGCTGCGGCGAAGCCGGCGGCCGCGCCACCGATGTCGGTTGCCTCGATCTCGAAGGTGATCGGCAGCGTCCCCATCGGGGTCATCACCGAAATCTGACCGACGAAACTGACCTCGCGCGCGGGATCCGGCGAGCCGTCGGCGCGCACCGGTGTCATCTGGCGGATGGTGCCGACGCGGCGGTCGGAGTAGAGGTCTTCGCGATACAGGTTGTCGACGTCAAAGGTAGGCTCGGCGGCAGAATTCATCGGGGTCTCCGGTATTGATCTGCGAACCGTACCAGAGCCGCCGCGCCGGCAGAAGCCGGTGCCGCTCCGGAGGCGACTTGCGGCCGGCCGCGCAGTAAACTGCCGACCGCCCCCGCCGCAGAGCCCCGCGTGCCAGACCGTATTGCCTCCCAGACCGCCGGCGTGCCGGTACTCGCCCGGCTGACCGTCGACCTGGACGCGCTGCGCGCCAACTACCTCAGCCTCTGCGCCCGGGTTGCCGGGCGGACGGTCGCCGCGGTGGTAAAGGCCAACGCCTATGGACTGGGCGTCGACGAAGTGGCGCCCGCGCTGGCCGCCGCCGGCTGCGGCACGTTTTTCGTGGCGACCGTCGATGAGGCGCTGGAGTTGCGTGCGCTGCTGCCCGCCGCGGTCATCTATACGCTCGGTGGCGCACCGGACGCGGGCGCCGCCATGGCGCTGGCCGCCGCCGACG
>CAIMCI010000030.1 GCA_903839465.1 uncultured Pseudomonadota bacterium | reverse complement strand
GTAGGTCGATCCGTGGTTGAACGCATCCGGCCACCCGAGGCCCTGGTAGAAGGACAGGTCGTAGTTCGTGCCCTCGTAGCCCGTCACTTCCTTGCGGTTGTAGTAGGAGCTGTTCGACACGAAGCGCATCTTGCCTAGATCGGCATCGATCTTCAGCGCCGGCAGGTAGAACTCGTCCGGCACCGGCGTGCGGTCGGGGTTCGCGTTGTGGAACCGGCCCGAGGACGTGTCCGAGTACGCCTCCCAGTAGGTCGACACGTCGTGTTTGCGGTTGTTCTGGTAGAAAATGCTCGGCGTGATCGTGACCGCGTCGTTCGGCGCGATGATGAAGGCGAGGCGCGCGGTGATCGCATCCGCCCGGTTGGCCTTGGAATCCACGGTCGCCCCGGTGGTCGGGTCGACGCGGTCGATCCAGCCGCCGTCATGCCGGTACCAGACGGAGGCCCGGTAGCCGACCGTGCCGTCGACGAGCGGCGCGCCGTGGGCGATACCGCCCTCGACCGAAGGATCGCCGTAGCGCGTGTAGGAGACCTCGCCACGGGCGTAGGTGCTCGCCTTCGACAGGCTCGGCTGGGTCAGGATGTAGCGGACCGTGCCGCCCTCGGAGCCGGAACCAAAGAGCGTGCCCTGCGGGCCGCGCAGGACCTCGACGCGGTCGAGGTCGAAGGTCTTTGGCAGCGTGTCGTCGGGGTTGAACCCTAAGGACCGCATCTGGATCGGCGTGTCGTCGATGTAGATGCCGGTCGTGCCGGCGCCGCCGGACGAGGAGATGCCGCGGATCGAGATGTTGTTCGTGCCGGTCTGGTCGATCGAGACGCCCGGCGTGTAGCGGACGATGTCGGTGACGTCCTTGATGCCCTTCTGGTCCATCGAGTCCTGGGTGATCGCCGAGACGCTGACCGCGACCTTGGACAGCGACTCCTCGTGGCGGGTCGCCGTGACCACGACCTCCTGCAGCGAGTTGGTCTGGGCCGAGGCCGACTGGGCGAGAGCTTCGCCCTGGTGCGCGGCGAGCACCGCGGTGACGGCGATGGCCAGTGCCCGGCGGGCAGCGATGGACGACAAATTCGGCAGCGGTTGCATTATCGGGCAATCCCTTAACGTGCGAGGTAGTGGCGCTAGTCTTAACCGGAATGTCACTGGCTAGCAACAGCGCCCCGCCGCCTGACGGGCGTGCTGCGGCGCGTTTGTAGCAACGGCGCTACAACGGCCGCCGCGTACCGCGGCGGCCGCTGCGTTTCGCCGGGCGCGGTCAGGCCGCGAGGCCGGCGCGAATCTCGGCGCGGCGGCGCACCATGAACGCCTGGATGGCTTCGTCGACGGCCGGGTCGAAGCCCGGATCCTCGTACTCGGCCAGCAGCCGGCGCGCGACGCGGTTGGCGCGCACGTCCGCGGTGAGCGCCCCCTCCTCGTGCCACTGCTCGAACGACGAGTAGTCGGCGACCGTCGACTGGTAGAAGGCCTCCTCGTAGTTGTCCTGGGTGTGCTGGCAGCCGAGGAAATGGCCGCCCGGGCCCACCTCGCGGATCGCCGAGAGCGCCTGCGAGGAGTCGGAGGCGTCCATGCCGCGCATCATGTGCATCATGATCGACAGCTGGTCGGCATCGAGCACGAACTTCTCGTAGGAGGCGACGAGCCCGCCCTCGAGCCAACCGGCCGAATGGGTCGCGACGTTGACGCCGGCCATCACGGTCGCAAACAGGGTCTGCATGCTCTCGTAGGCGGCCTGCGCATCCGGCACCTTCGAGGCGCACAGCGAGCCGCCGCTGCGGCACGGCACCCCTAAGCGGCGGGCGAGCTGGGCGGTGGCGAAGATCATGTGCGTCGATTCGGCCGTGCCGAAGGTCGGCGCACCCGTGCGCATCGAGATCGCACCGACGAAGCTGCCCATGATGACGGGCGTCCCCGGGCGCACGATCTGCGCCAGCGCCATGCCGGCGAGCGTCTCGGCGAGCACCTCGGTCATGCAGCCGACCGCGGTCACGGGACCCATGGCGCCGGCCAGCACGGCGGGTACCACGAGCACGCCCTGGTTGCGGCTCGCGTAGACCCGGAGGCTCCCCGACATGTTCGAGTCAAAGGTCAGCGGCGAGTTCGAGTTGATGTTGCCGATCAGCACAGGGTGCGTGTCGAGGTAGCCCTCGCCGAAGAGGATGTCGGCCATGCGGCAGGCGTCCGTCGCGTTGACCGGGTTCTCCGGAGTCCCCTCGCAGGGCATGTCGCAGTAGCGGAAGTGCGTGTACTGCATGTCGAGGTGACGGACGTTGGCCGGCACGTCGACCGGCTCGCACATCGTGCCGCCGGCGAACTGGATGGCCGGCGCCGACTGGGTCAGCTTGACGAAGTTCTTAAGGTCCTCAAGCGTCGCGTAGCGGCGCACGCCCTCGAGATCGCGGACGAACGGCGGGCCGCCGACCGGCGAGAAGAGCGTGTGGTTGCCGCCCATCGTCACGTTGCGGGCCGGGTTGCGGGCATGCATCGTGAATTCGCGCGGCGCGCTCTTCAGAAGCTGGCGCGCCAGTCCGCGCGGGATGTGCACGCGGCTGCCGCGCACGTCCGCGCCCGCCCCTTTCCACAGCGCGAGCGCGGTGGGGTCGTCGCGAAACAGGACGCCGATCTCCTCGAGCACCGTCTCGGCGTTGTGCTCGATGATTTCCAGCACCTCGGTCGAATGCATCTCGACGGCCGGGATGCCGCGCGGGCCGAACGGAAACTTCGACTGGGTGCGCTTCTGGCGGGCGGCGCGGCGGTCGTCGCGGCCGCGTCGGAGGCGGGTCGGTTCGGTCATGGCGGCAGTCCCTCGCGCAGGCAGGCGCCGGCCCGCGGCGCCCTGTCAAATGAACAGATGTTCAAGATACCGCTCGGCGGGCCCGGCGACTAGGGGGCAGGCCGCGGCGCGCGGCGCGACCAGCGACAATAGAACGGCAGTCCGAGCAGCAGAATCGCCACGCTCTGCACGGCCTGATGCGGCGTTGCAACAAAGGTATTGAGGAGGATCGCCGCCGTCACCAGCAGGAAGAGCGCCGGCACCAGCGGGTAGCCGAACGCCCGGTACGGCCGGGGCGCGTCGGGCTCGCGGCGGCGCAGGACAAAGAGCGCCGCACCGGTCAGGCCGAAGAAGATCCACGAGCCGACCATCGCCGCATCGGTCAGCGTGTCGTAGCGGCCGATCACGACGAGGACCGCCGCCGCCGCACCCTGCAGCAGCACGGACCGGCGCGGCACGCCGCTCGCCGACAGCCGGTCGAAGCCGCGAAAGTACAGGCCGTCGCGCGCCATCGCGTACGGGATCCGGGTGCCGGCGAGCTGGCTGGCGTGCTGGGCGCCGAACGAGGAGACCATGAGCGCGATGGCCATCAGCGTCACGGCCACGGGGCCGAGGTAATGGGCGAGGACCACGGTCGCGACCGACGAGGTCGGCGACACGCTCGCGACCTGAAGCGGCGTCAGCACGTAGAAGTAGCCTACGTTGGCCACGAGGTAGAGGCCACCGACCAGGAGCGTGCCACCGACAAAGGCACGCGGCGCGTTGCGCTGCGGGTCCTTGAGTTCACCGATCAGCGGCGCGACGTTGTTCCAGCCGTCGTACGCCCACAGGGCGCCGAGCATGGCCGCGCCGAACCCGGCGAGCCCGCCGCGCGCGCCCGGTTCCACGCCCGCGCAGGTGCCGGCGGCGCCGGAGAGGGCGAGATGGCCGAGATCCCCGCCCCCGCCGCCGAAGGCGACCGCCGCGACCAGCGCGACCAGGAGCACCTTGGCCGAGGTCAGGAGGAGCGCGGTGCCGCCGCTGCTCGCAACCGACGCACAGTTGAGGAGCGTGACCGTGGCAATCGTGGCCAGCGCGGCGAGCGTCAGCCCGCCGAGCGTGCCGGAGAGGCCCGGGACCGACAGCGACAGGCTCCGCGATTCCAGCCAGCCGCCGAGCGCGACGTTGAGGAAGATGGCGACCCCGGCGGCGAGTGCCGCCTGCGAGGCGGCGCGCACGAAGCCGTTGGTCCAGCCGTTCAGGAAGCCCGCGAGCCGGCCGTAGGCGCGCTGCACGTAGACGTAGTCGCCACCGGCATCCGGCATCATCGCCGCGAGTTCGGAATAGACGAAGGTGCCGGCGAGCGAGAGGAGCCCCGCCGCGAGCCACACCGCGAGCACCATCCACCCCGAGCCCACGTTGCAGGTCATGACCCGGCTCTTGAGGAAGACGCCGGTGCCGATCATGTTCGCGACATTCACGGCGATGGCCGCCGGCAGCGTCAGGCCACGCCTCAGCGTCGACGGGTTCGTCATCGGAGGCGCCCCTTGCGTGCGTGCCGGACGGGCACACCGCACAGCATACGGGCTATGCCACGGTCTCCGACAGCGCGCCGCCAGCGCCCGCGGTTATGGCGACCAAGCCCCGGCGGCGCACGCCGGGTCAGCGCACCGGGCCGCGCAGGCGCGCCTCGAGGAGCTTGGCGAGCAGGCTCGCGAACGGCTCGCCGAGCGTCGGGTGCTTGAGCGCGTACTCGACGGTCGCCTCGAGGTAACCGAGCTTGCTGCCGCAGTCGTAGCGCTTGCCCTCGAAGGCATAGGCGTAGACGGCCTCGTCCCCGAGCAGCGCCGCGATGCCGTCGGTCAGCTGGATCTC
>CAIMCI010000029.1 GCA_903839465.1 uncultured Pseudomonadota bacterium | reverse complement strand
CGGCGATGCCGCTCTCCTACCTCGGCGTCATCAACCCCGGCAACCGACCCGCGGTCCCGCAGGACTGGGCGCCCGCGCAGACCGCTGCGATCAGCGGCCCCGTCGTCTACAACGTGCAGGGCAATCCCAAGGGTTGCAACCCGTTCACGCCGAACTCGCTTCAGGGTCAGATCGTGCTCGTTGATCGCGGGTCCTGCGTCGGCAGCCTCAAGGCCGCGAACGCCTCGGCCGCCGGTGCGGCAGTCGTCATCGTCGGCCTGGTCGACGGCTCGACGCCGTTCTCCTTCGCCTACGGCGGCGGCACCATCACAGCGCCCGCCTACATGATCTCGAAGGCGGATGCCGATGCGATCCGCGGCGGCAGCACCGTGTCGATCGACCCTGCGGGCTTCATCTCACTCGCCGGCTCCGTCGTCAGCACCTCAGCACGCGGCCCAGGCTTCCAGGGCAACACGCTCAAGCCTGAGATCGGCGCTCCCGGCGCCTCGGTCTCCGCTCAGTCGGGCACCGGCGCGACGGTGGGCGGCTTCGGCGGCACCTCTGGCGCCACGCCGATGGTGGCCGGCGCCGCGGCGCTTCTGAAGTCCGCACGCCCCGGCCTGCGTCCGCTCGAACTCAAGCAGATCCTGATCAACACGGCCTCCACCGCGGTGCGCGCGCCGGGCATCCCGGGCGGACTTGTGCCCGACACCCTCGCGCCCATCAGCCGTGTCGGTGGCGGCGAAGTCCGCGCCGACCGCGCAGTGGTATCGCCGGTGCGCATCTATGACATCGACAACCCGGGCGCCGGCCTCGCCTTTGGCTTCGTCGACGAATGGCGCGACCAGGACGTGATCCAGAAGACCGTTGCTGTCCAGAACTACACCAACAAGACGCTGCGGCTCTCGGTCGGCTCCTTCGTCCGCGACCACGGCGACGGCGATCTCGCGACCGGCGCGGTGCAGATCAGCACGCCGAGTCAAGTGACCGTGGAGCCGTACAGCACGCGCAAACTGCCCGTACAGCTCACGGTGAAGGGCGCGCGCCTGCGCGGCAATCTGATGGACTCGGGCGCCGACGGCGCGGATCCAGGCCCGTTGACCGCGATGGAATACGACGGCTACATCGTCTTCACCGACGGGTCCGGCGCGCACTACCAGTTGCCGTGGCACGTGCTGCCGCGCAAATCGGCGAAGGCGTCGGTTGATGACGATCCGCTGGCGTTCGGCCAGGACGGCACCGGCACGCTGAAGGTCTCGAATAGCGGCGTCGGCACCGCACAGTACGCGGCCTACTCGCTGCTTGGCACGGGCCCGAAGCTGCCCACCGGTGCGCGCGGCGCGCAGTCGCCGACACCGAGCATTCGGGCAGTTGGCGTCAACACGTACGACGCCACCGGGGTCTGCGCCGCGGGCTTCGTATTCGACTTCGCCGTCGACAACTGGAAGCGCTACGCGCTGCCGGTCGCCGTCAGCAACGTCATCTGGGTAGACGTGGACGGTCATGGCGTCGACGTGTTCGGCGACGGTACGAAGTACAACTATGCCGTCCTGAACCGTGACCTCAGCTTCAGCAACATCACGGACGGCCGTCAGGTCGCGTGGATCCTGGATCTGGTGTCGGGCAACTACAACGCCGACTTCTTCGTTGGCCACCCGACCAACGCGGCGAACCTCGACATGCTCGTCTGCGGCGAGCAGCTCGGCCTTGACGCCAGCGCCGCGTTCTCGAAGCAGCTGCGCATCCGGGTCGAAGCGCAGGACTTCTACTTCGGCGGCCCGGGCGCGGCCCTTGGCCCGTTCACCATCGTGCCCTTCGGCGAGCGCTACCTTGCCTCGGGCAACGACACCCCCGGCAAGAGCTCAGGCTCCCTGACGGTGTATGACTTCGGTGCGGGCCTGAACCCAGCCGATCAGGGCCTGCTGCTCTATACCAACGCGGCACGACCCGGCGACAACGGGGGCGCAACGCCCAAGTCCGAGGCGCTGGTGGTGCCGGCGAAGGGCGTGAAGCTGCCATTCACCAACGACGACTGAGGCCCGGGGCGCAAGCCTCGCGCGGGCACCAGCCCCCTAAAACCCTCGCCTCGGCGGGGGTTTTTTTTGCGCGCTCGACGGCCACCCGCGGTGCTCTACCCGCGATGCCCGCGTGCGGGGATATCGCGCAGAGCGACACAATCAGTGCAGATAGGGGCACATTGATTAAATTTAAGCCCTCAATCGAGGATCTTTCATTGGCTTTTCGGCAGCCCGTCTGCCGGGGCCGGCGGCGGCGTATCGATCGGGCGCGGGGCCGGCCGGAGTCGCGCAGGCGCTTGACCACACAGTCGAACTTCGCCCGCACTCGAGGCGTGCACCTCGAAGCGCCGCTCACCCAAGGCGTAGCGGAGGCGGTAGCCCGGCACCAGCAACTGGGTATGCATCTCCCGCGGCGAGGCGCAGCCAAGGCCGCCGTCAGGCCAGGTCACCGCATCGAAGGCGACCAGCTGCGCCGCGGCGGCGGCCGGATCACGCGCCACGAGCAGCGCGTGCGCGCGCTCAAGAACGATCGCCGGCACCTCGCCGGCATCAACGCCGGCCGCGGCCGGGGGCGGCGGGGTGGCCGCGAGGGCCGCACCCCATCCAAGACAGACCAGAGCG
>CAIMCI010000028.1 GCA_903839465.1 uncultured Pseudomonadota bacterium | reverse complement strand
TGACGGTGCAGTCCATTCCCTACGTCTCGGCAGTCCTCGTCTCCATCATGAGTTCGCTGGCGCTGCCGGCGCGCCTCATCGGCCTTGGCTACCGCGACGTCGATCCGGATGCCGACGAACTGCCGCCGGCCGTGGTCGCCGCCGCGCCGGTGGCCAGCGTCGAGCGGCCGTGAAAACGCTGCGCCGGCTTCGTGGCGGCGCGGCGGATGAGAATGATTCTTGTCTTTCTGTCCTGCACACCGCGCGCGGCGTTAGGTACATGAACGTAACTGACAAGCGCGGGTGCGCTCTCTAGAATGAAGCGGGTTTTCGTCATCGCCCGTTACGTCACCGTTCGTAGCGGGCAACGCACAGGAGCATCACCGTGACCGACAAGCAGTATCCCCGTCGCGCCATCCTCAAGGGCGCCCTGTCCAGCCTGGCCGCCATTCCCGTCGTGGCGCTCGTCGGCCGTGCCGATGCCGCGGCTGCCAAGGTCGATCCGGCCGACGCGCAGGCCAAGGCCCTCGGCTACATCACCGACGTCGCCAAGATCGAGGCCTCCAACACCCTCTACAAGGCCGGCTCGAAGTGCTCGAACTGCGCCCAGTGGCAGGGCAAGCCGACTGACGCCGAGGCGCCGTGCGGCATCTTCGCGGGCAAGATCGTCGCCGGCAACGGCTGGTGCAAGGTCTACAGCAAGAAGGCCTGATCCGGCCCCGGGCATCCGGCGCGGCAGCCCCGCGCCGGATGCCAGACGCGGCGCTCCCTGCCCCGCGCCCTGTCCACCGCTCCTCCCCACCGCCTCCGTGATCTGCGACCATATGGCGCTGGCGTAAGCTGCCAGTCCGGTCACCGACACGCCGAGGCCCGTCATGTGCTGCAAGTTCTTCCGTACCCGCCCGGGTAACGCCTTCCTGCCCGCTGCCGCGCTGCTGGCGCTGAGTCTGTGCGCCGGCACGAGCGCGGCCGCCGTCGATCCGGCGGCGCTGCGCGAAGCCCTGCAGGAGCGGGTCACGCTTCTGCGCGAGGGCCGCCTCGGCCCGGTCGGCCGCGAGCCGGTGATGTCGCGCAGCGTCCTGCCGATGCTCTACGAGTCCGGCGGCTTCGCGGCGCGCTGGACCGACCCGGCGCACGTCTCGGCCCTGCTGCAGGCACTCGACGGGCTTGTGGCCGACGGACTCGACCCTGCCGACTATCACGTCGAGGAACTTCGCCGCCGCGCGCCGCGGGCCGGCGGTGCGCAGACCGCGGCCGAGGCCGCCGACTTCGACCTGCTGGCGAGCGACGCGCTGGTGATCGCCCTCTACCACCTCGAGACCGGCAAGGTCGATCCGAAGACCATCATTGCCGACTGGAACTTCAACCCGCATCCACTGACCGACGCCGCCATCGCGGCGGCGGCCCGCCGCGCCGAGGACACTGGCCGGATCGAAGAGGAATTCGCCGCCGCGCGACCGGATCACTGGATGTACGCGCGCGGCCGCGAACTGCTGGCCGCCTACCGAGCGATCGCCGCGCGCGGCGGCTGGCCGACGATCCCGGCCGGGCCCAGCCTGAAGCCCGGCATGTCGGACCCGCGCGTGCCGGCGCTGCGCGCGCGCCTCGCCGCAGAGGGCGACTACACGGGTCCGGCGTCGGCCGATCCGCTCTATGACGAGACGCTGGTGGCCGCGATGAAGGCCTTCCAGGAACGGCACCTGCTCGAGGCAGACGGCATCGTGGGCCCGGGCGTGCTGAAGGAAGTGAACGTCAGCGCCGAGGAGCGGGTCAACCAGATCCGGGTCAATCTCGAGCGGGCGCGCTGGGTGCTCCACGAGATCGGCAGCGAGGATCACGTGCTGGTCGACATCGCGGGCTACGGCGTGCGCTACATGCACGAGCGCAAGCCTGTCTGGCAGTCACGAGCCATCGTCGGCCAGCCGTTCCGCCAGACCCCGTCATTTCGCGCCGAGATCCAGTACGTGGTCTTCAATCCGACCTGGACCGTGCCGCCGACGATCCTCGCCAAGGACATCCTGCCGCACATGAAGGCGGGCTCCAACGTGCTGGCCAAAAAGCATCTCAAGGTAATCGACAACCAGGGTCGCGAGATCGATCCGGCGACCCTGAACTGGTCGCACTACACGGCCAAGAACTTTCCGTACCAGCTGCGCCAGGATCCGGGCGATGACAACGCGCTCGGCCGGGTCAAGATCATGTTCCCGAACCCGCATCTCGTGTACCTGCACGATACGCCGTCGAAGTCGCTGTTTGACAAGGACAGGCGCAACTTCAGCTCGGGCTGCATACGCCTGGAGAAGCCGCGTGAGCTCGCCGAACTCGTCCTTGCCGATCCGGCCAGCTGGAACCGTCCGGCGATCGACGCGGTCATCGACAAGGGGGAGCAGCGCACGGTCAACCTGAAGAAGCGGATCCCGGTGCTCCTGATCTACTGGACGGTCGACCAGGATGCCGCCGGCCGGGCGGTCTTCAAGCCCGACGTCTACGGCCAGGATGCCGTGCTGCGCGCCGCACTGGATCGGCGCGCGCCGCGCTGAAGGTCCGATCGGACCCCCAAAAGCAAACGGCCAGCATGGCTGGCCGTTCGCATTCCCCTACCTTCGCCCTGACGTCGCTCCCGGCGCGTCGGCCTGACGGCGGCAGGCTATCGGCTTATGGCGCCGCTTCACCCGCTGCATCCGGCTGGGCGGCAACCCGCGTTGCCACCGCTCGTTACGCACAGATCCCGAACTTGTATGCGTCCGGTGAACCGTCGTGCCTGTCAGGAATACAAGTCCCGTGCCACGACGGGCGACGGCGTGCACGGTCAGTAGCTTAGCGTCCCCGGACGCCGGCCACCGGCGCGCGCGCGGCGCAAGATGTAAAACTTTTCGACACAGCCCGTCAGGGCGCACCGACCCGGCCTGCCCCGGCGTAGGCGAGCGTGAAATACGGGGTGTTCAGGCTGGCCACCCGGACGTCCTTGCCGGACGACGGCGCGTGGACGAAGTCGCCGGCGCCGAGGTAGATGCCGACGTGATCGGCGGGCGACGAGAAGAAGACGAGGTCACCGGGCCTGAGCTCGTCGCGGCCGACCGGCGCCACGACCCGGCGCTGGTCGAGGGCACGCCGCGGCAGGCTGACGCCGAGCTGGCGGTAGACGTACCAGACGAGGCCGCTGCAATCAAAACCGCTCGGATCCTGTCCGCCGTACCGGTACGGCACGCCGAGCAGCGCGCGGGCGGCGTCGGCCGCCCGCGTGCCGATCACGGCCGGCTCGCCGGCCGGCGCGCTCACCGTCGCGCGGTCACCGGGCTCGGGCGCCCGCGACGGTGGACCGCCGGCACAGGCAGACAGCAGACTGGCGACGACGACGGCGGCAAGGACGCGGCGCATACCTCGAGTGTAGCCGACTGCCCGCCGGCCACGGCGCCGGCGCCCGCGACCGTTCAGGCCGGCACGGCGCCCTCGGTCGCCACGGCGGGGCGAACCTCGAAGACCACGCCGGTCAGCGCCTCGACACGATCGACGAACTCGATCGACACCGCGGCGCGGACGCTGTCCGGTATGTCGGCAAGGTCGCGGCGGTTGCGCGCCGGCAGGTACACGGTCCGTATGCCGGCGCGCGCCGCGGCGATCGTCTTCTCCTTGATGCCGCCGACCGGCAGGACGAGGCCCCGCAGCGATATCTCGCCCGTGACGGCCACGTCCGGTCGCAGCGGCCGCTGGGTCAGGAGCGAGACGAGCGACAGGTAGATCGCGGTTCCCGCCGACGGCCCGTCCTTGGGCGTCGCGCCGGCCGGCACGTGCACATGCAGGTCGCTGTGCTCGAACAGCGCCGGGTCGATGCCGAGCGAAATGGCGTTCGCCTTGACCAGCGACACCGCAGCCTGCGCGCTCTCCTTCATCACATCGCCGAGCTGGCCGGTCAGGATGAGCTTGCCCGACCCCGAGGTGCGGGCGGACTCGATGAACAGGATGTCGCCGCCAACCGGCGTCCAGGCGAGCCCGGTGGCAACGCCCGCCACGCCAGCCCGCATCGCCACTTCGTTGTCGTAGCGCGGTGGACCGAGGATCGGTGCGACGGCATCGGCATCGATCCTGATGTGCGCGACCGCCCCCGAGGCGATCCTGACCGCGGCGCTGCGCAACAGGGCGCCGATCTCGCGCTCGAGGCTGCGACAGCCCGCTTCGCGCGTATAGCCGCGAACGAGCGCGCGCAGGGAATCATCCGTCACCTCGACCTGGCTGCTGGCGAGCCCGTTGGCGGCGCTCTGCCGGCCGACGAGGTAGCGGCGGCCGATCTCGACCTTTTCCTCCTCGGTGTAGCCCGACAGCTCGATGATCTCCATGCGATCACGCAGCGGCCCCGGGACCGTGTCGAGCATGTTCGCCGTCGCGACGAACAGCACCTGCGAGAGGTCGAACGGCAGGCCCACGTAGTTGTCGCGGAAGGTGCCGTTCTGCTCCGGATCGAGCACCTCGAGCAGGGCCGCGAACGGGTCGCCCTGGAAGCCGCGTCCGACCTTGTCGACCTCGTCGAGCATCAGCACGGGATTGCGGGTTCCGGCCTTGCGGATCGCCTGGATGACGAGGCCGGGCAGCGCGCCTACGTAGGTGCGGCGGTGGCCGCGGATCTCGGCCTCGTCGTGCACGCCGCCGAGGCTGACCCGGGCGAACTTGCGGCCCATGGCCTTGGCGATGCTCTGGCCGAGCGAGGTCTTGCCGACGCCGGGCGGGCCGACCAGGCAGAGGATCGGGCTCTTGCCGGTCGGATTGAGCTTGCGGACCGCCAGGAACTCAAGGATCCGCTTCTTGACCTTGTCGAGGCCATAGTGGTCGGCCTCGAGGATGGCCCGTGCCGCCTCGATGTCGATCGCCTCGACGTCGGATTTCGACCACGGCAGGGCGGCGACGAGCTCAAGATACGTACGCAGCATCGAGTACTCGCCGCCCTCGGCCGGCATGCGCGACAACCGCTTGAGTTCCTTGTCGACCTGCTCGCGGACCTCGACCGGGAGGCCGGCGGCGGCAATGGCCTCGGTCAGGTCCTCGAGGTCCTTGCCGTTGCCATCGTCGTCGCCGAGCTCCTTCTGGATGGTCTTCAGCTGCTCGCGCAGGAGCATCTGCCGCTGGCGCTCGTCGATCGAGTCGCGCGTCTGCTCCTGCAGGCGGCGGGTGAGCTTGAGAACCTCCACGCGGTGCGCGAGCAGCGTGGCGACCCGCTCGAGCCGGGTACGCACGTCCACCGTCTCGAGCAGCACCTGCTTCTCGCTCGACTTGACGTCGAGGAAGTTGGCCACGAGATCCGCGAGTGCCGCGGCCGAGTCCATCGACTTGATGGCGTTGGCAAGCTCCGGCGTCGCCTGCGGCAAGAGCGAAGCGGCCTCCAGCGCCAGGCGGCGCAGATGCAGCACGCGCGCCTCGAGATCCGTGTCGTCGTGCTGGGTGCCCGTGAGGTATTCGACGCGGGCGACCATGAACGGCATGCCGGGCTGGAAGTCGAGCACGCGGAAGCGCTGCTCGCCCTGCACGACGAGGTGCTGCCCGCCATCGCCGGCGGTCGCGTAGCGCAGGATGCTGGCCACCGTGCCGACCGGGTAGAGGTCGGCCGGCGTCGGCTGCTCAAGCTCCGGGTCGTGCTGCAGGAGCAGTCCGATCATGCGCTCGGTGCGCACTGCCTCCTGCGCGGCGGCGATGGAAACCTCGCGCGACAGGGCGAGTGGCGAAACGACGCCGGGGAACAGCACGACGTTGCGCACGGGAACGATAATCAGTACGTCCTCACCGCTCGCGTTGGCGGGGCGTGGCGTGGAATCGGTCATTCGTAGTCTCCTCGCCGGGTGACGGCGAACAGGGAGCGCGGCAGCCGCGCCACCGGGATGGGCGGGCCGCGCGCGGGGTTCAGTGTCCTGACAGGGATCTGGGGACGACGGGCGTCGTTTCAACGGGCCCGCCGGCGGTCGACAGGCGCCGCCGGCTCACCTACCGTGTGGCCGCCATGCACCGCGACGCGCCCCCACTGCCCGTCCTGCCCGTCTCGAGCGTCCTGCCGGACCTGCTCGCGGCGCTCGGCTCGGCCTCGGGAGCCGTCCTCGAGGCACCGCCCGGCGCCGGCAAGAGCACGCTGGTGCCGCTCGCGCTCCTTTCAAGCCCGCTGCTGGCAGGCGGCCGCATCCTGATGCTCGAGCCGCGGCGCCTCGCCGCGCGCGCGGTGGCGACCCGCATGAGCGCCACGCTCGGCGAGGCGGTCGGCGGCACGGTCGGCTACCGCACCCGGCTCGAGACGCGGGTCAGCCGCGCGACACGCATCGAGGTCATCACCGAAGGCATCCTTGTCCGCCTGCTCGATGCGGACCCGGTGCTCGAGGACGTGGCGGTCGTCATCTTCGACGAGTTCCACGAGCGCAGCCTGAACAGCGATCTCGGTCTGGCGCTGTGCCTGGACGCGCGCCGCGAGCTCGGTGCACGCTTCCGGCTGCTGGTGATGTCGGCCACGCTCGACGGCGCCGCCGTTGCCGCCCTGCTCGGCGACGTGCCGGTCATCCGTGCCCAGGGTCGCCAGTACCCGGTCGAGGTGCGCCATGCAGATCGGGCACCGGATGCACTGATCGCCGGCGTCACGGCGACGATCCGCCGGGCCGTGCAGGAATCGCCGGGCGACGCACTCGTGTTCCTGCCCGGCATGGGTGAGATAAGGCGGACGGCCGCGGCGCTCGAGTCGGCCGGCCTGCCGGCCGACGTCAGGGTCTTCGCGCTGTACGGCGAGCTCGCGCCCGACGCGCAGGATGCCGCGCTCGGTCCCGCACCGCCGGGCGTGCGCAAAGTGATCCTGTCGACCGCCATCGCCGAGACCTCGCTGACCATCGACGGTGTCCGCATCGTCGTCGATGCCGGCCTCGCCCGGCGCAGTCAGTTCGATCCGGTGACCGGCATGAGCGGCCTGGTGACCGTCCGGGCCTCCCGCGCCAGTCTCGAACAGCGCCGGGGTCGGGCCGGGCGCACGTCGAGCGGCGTCTGTTACCGGCTGTGGCCGGAATCGGCCGAACGCAGCCTCGCCGCCTACACGCCCGCGGAGATCGAGGAGACCGACCTCGCGCCGCTGTGCCTGACGCTCGCTGCCTGGGGCACGCCGGCCGCCGCACTGTCCTGGCTGACGCCGCCACCGGCCGCCCAGCTGGCCTCGGCCGAGGCGCTGCTGCACGACCTCGGCGCCATCGACGCACAGCGGCGCATCACCGCTCTCGGGCGGCGCATGGCCGGCCACGGGCTGCACCCGCGCCTCGCCCGCCTGCTCCTGTCGGGTGGCGAGCGTGGCGCCGACCGCCTCGCCGCGGAACTGGCTGCGCTCCTCACCGAACGCGACATCGTCCGCGGCGTGCCCGGCCAGCGCGACGCGGATCTGCGCAAGCGGCTGCTGCTGCTGCGCGGCGAGTCGGTCGTCGGCCTCGACGCGGACCGCGGCGCCGTGGCCCGCGTCCGCGAGCTCGCACGCCGCTATTCGACGCGGCCGGCCGGTCCGGCCGACGCGGTCGATGGCGCCGGCGCGCTGCTGGCCGAGGCATACCCCGATCGCGTGGCGGCGCGCCGCGCGGACGGCCTGCGGTTTCTCCTGGCCAACGGCCGCGGCGCCACGTTCACCGGCGCCGATGCCCTGGCCCGCGAGGCCTTCCTCGTCGTGCCGGAGCTGGACGCGGCGGAGCGCGACGCGCGCATCTTCCTTGCCGCGCCGGTCAGCGTGGGCGAACTCGAAACGCACCTGGCCGACCGCATCGAGACGCGGACGACGGTCGGCTGGGACGCCCGCAGCGAGGCGGTGAGCGCCCGCCGCGAGCGGCGCCTCGGCGCGGTTGCGCTCGAATCGGGCCCCTGGGACGGCGCGCCGGCCGACGCCGTCACCGCCGCCATGCTCGAGGGCCTCGCGACGCTCGGCACCGGCGCGCTGCCGTTCAGCCGCGACGCCACCGCGCTGCGCCACCGCCTGAGCTTCGTCGCGTCCCTGCCTGGCCAGGAGGGTCGCTGGCCCGATGCGAGCGAGGCGGGCTTCATGGCCGACCTGCGTGGCTGGCTGGAGCCCTGGCTCGAGGGCATCACGCGCCGCAGCCATCTCGCCCGCCTGAACATGATGGAGGTGCTGCGTGGCCGGCTGTCCTACGCGCAGCAGACCGAGCTCGAGAGCCTGGCGCCCACCCACTTCGTCGTACCGTCGGGGTCGCGGCTGCCGATCGACTACGAGTCGGAGCCGGCGCTGACGGTCCGGCTGCAGGAGATGTTCGGCCTGGTCGAAACGCCACGGGTCGGCGGCAACCGCGTGCCGCTGCTTCTGAAACTCACCTCGCCGGCGGGGCGACCGGTGCAGGTCACGCGCGATCTGGCGAGTTTCTGGAGCCGCGGCTATGCAGAGGTGCGCCGGGAACTCAAAGGTCGCTACCCCAAGCACTACTGGCCGGACGACCCCCTGACCGCGGTCGCGACGGCGCGCGCCCGGCCGCGCCCCTGAGCAGGGCGATCCGGCGCGTCGCTCAGTCGCGCCGCGCCGTCGGCCGGTGCACGAACAGGTAGTACAGGACGCAGAGCGCGGCGAGCGCTGCGAATACCCAGAGCATCAGGCGGTGCAGGCTGCCGTGCATCAGGGCCTCGTCACGACCGGCGCTGATGCCGACGAAGGCGAGCACGGCGCACCAGAGCGCGGAGCCTGCCAGCGTCATGATGCTGTAGCGCAGGTAGTCGAGCCGGACCAGGCCCGCCGGTATCCCCACCAGGTGGCGGATGACCGGCAGGAAACGGGCGACGAACACGCCGAGGGTGCCGTAGCGGCGCGCAAACCGCTCGGCCGCCTCGATTTTCGCCGCCGGCAGGAGCGCGTAGCGCCCGTAGCGCAGCAGCAGCGGCCGGCCCAGCTGGCGCGCGGCCAGGTACATCAGCGAGGCGCCGAGCCATGAACCGACCGCACCGGCGGCGACGATGCCCGCGACGGAGTAGCGGCCGGACGTCGAGGCCAGATACGCCGCCGGCGGAATGACCAGCTCCGAGGGCAGCGGGAAGACGGTGCTTTCCAGCGCCATCATCAGGCCGACCAGCCAGTAGCCGCCCTGTTCCAGGGCGTGGGCATACCAGGCAATGATCGCGGCGATGAGATCCTTGAGCACGCACCCTCCCAGACCGGCGCGACGAACCACCCGGCCGCGCGGAAGATACCGGATAATGGGCTGCCGGTCAGGCCCGACCGGCCAAGGCACCGAAGTAAACCATGCACCGACCCGAACCGACGGCACGGCAAAGCACCCTGTTGGCGGCCGTCTGCCTGCTCGCGACGATAGCCACCGCCGCGGCGGACGATGCCGTGGAGCGCATGGCCACCGAGGGCATTGTGACCTGGCGCGGCACGAACCCGACGGCGCCGGTCGTCGCGATCGACATCATCGGTCTGAACGACCTGCACGGGCACGTAGGCTCGGCCGGTGAACTCGTCGACTCGTTCGAAACCCGCCGGGTCGGCGGCATGCTCGCCCTGTCGGGAATCCTCTCTGCCGAGCGGCTGCACAGCCGGCGCGCGGTCGTGCTGGTCGCCGGCGACTCGATCGGTGGCAGCCCGCCCCTGTCGGGCCTCCTGCGTGACGAGCCGATGATGGAGGCGCTGAACGACCTGACCGACGGCGAATGCAAGCCGATGGCGCGGCTCGCCGACACGCAGCCCGTCGCCGGCAACCCGTTGCTGCGCACCCGCTGCCGTTTCCTCAGCGTGGTCGGCAATCACGAATTCGATCGTGGCACCGCTGAACTCGAGCGCCTGCTGTACGGCGGCGCGCACCCGGCCGGCAACGTGCTCGGCCGCGTCTGGCCGGGCTCACGCGTCGCGTGGCTCGCCGGCAATGTCGCCCGCCGGGCCGATGGCAGGCCGTTCCTGCCCGGTGCCGCGCTCGTCGATCTCGACGGAGTGCGTCTCGGCGTCATCGGCATCGTGACCGCCGAGACGCCGGCCCTGCTGCAACGCGGCCGGGTCGACGACCTCTCGTTCCTGCCCGAAGTCGAGACGATCAACGCCTCGATCGCCCGGCTGCACGAGGCGCACGCCGATGCGATCGTGCTGCTGATACACGAAGGCCTGTCCGGCCCCACCGCACCGCAGGGCCTGCCGCTCGGCGACGGCGAGGCCCAGGGCCGGCTGGCCTCGATCCTCTCGAAGATAGACCCGGGCGTCGACGCGGTGATCTCTGGCCATACACACAAGTTCACGAACCTGCTCTTCCGCGGCCGAGACGGTCGCCCCATCACGGTCACACAATCGCGCGTGGACGGCACCGCCTTTTCGATCGTGGAGTTGCTGGTTGATCCGGCCAAGCACGCCGTCGTCGAAAAGAGCGCGACCGTGCGTACCGTCTGGTCGCAGGGCGGCCCGGGTGAAAAGCCGGACGAGCGCATCGCCAAGCTCCTGAAGAAGGCCGGCGCCGAGACGGCATCGATCGTCGACAAGGTGATCGGCGCGGCGGCCGAGCCGATCACCCGCGCACCGACCGCATCGGGCGAAAGCGCGCTCGGCAACCTCGTTGCCGACGCCGAACGCACCGCGGCGCACGCGGACTTCGCGTTCATGAACCCGGGCGGACTGCGCGCCGACGTCGCCAAGGGACCGGTCACCTACGGCACCCTGTACGCGGTCCAGCCGTTCGGCAATACCGTCATGCGTGTCACGATGAGCGGCAGCCAGATCCTGCGGCTGCTTGAAAGCCAGTGGTCCGGACCGCATCTGGACCGCCCGCTGCTGCTGCACGTGTCGGGCCTGAGCTACCTGTACAACCCGAGCCGCCCGCCGGAGCGGCGCGTCCTGGCCGCCTACGAGAGCAATGGCGCTGAAATCCTCCCCGACCAGCGCTACGCGGTGGCGATCAACGACTACCTGCTGGGCGGTGGCGACCAGTACCCGGTGCTGGCAGAACTCGACCCGGGGGAGCGGGTCGGCGTCGACCTCGACGTACTGGTCGACCATATCCGGGCGATCGCCGACCCGCTGGTACCGCGCGTTGACGGCCGAATCACGCGGGTGACCCGCCAGTGAAACCGATCTTCTACGACCCGACCGCGCGCCGCTGGCGCACGGCCAAGCGCGTCGCCCTGGTCGCCGGGGTCGTGCTCTGCGTGCTGATGGGAGCGCTGATCGTCGGCATCCTGGTCAACCCGGTATTGCCGACCCTGGGCCTCGGCCTGAAGAGCAACCCGCACCTGCCCCAGGCGCACCCCCTGCGCCCCGCCAACGGCCGCCCGGGCGACGTGCCGGTCCTGCACGGCCCGGCGGCCGGCGCCGGCCGGCCG
>CAIMCI010000027.1 GCA_903839465.1 uncultured Pseudomonadota bacterium | reverse complement strand
TTGACGGTCATCGTGAACGGCGTGCCCTTGGTGCAGGCCACGTTGATCGACGAGGTGTTGGTGATGGCGCCCGAGCCGGGCGTGTAGTTGCCGAACGCCAGTGCGGTCGCGCTGACCGTGCAGGCCTTCAGGACCGTCGCCGAGACCTGGAAGGTCGCGGTGACAGGGTTCGGCAGCGCCGAGGCGGCACCCGCGGCCAGAAGGCCCGAGGCGACCGCAAAAGCGAGCAGCTTGCTCTTCGTCATGTTTACTCCTTAACAATCCGTGCCCGTCCGTAAGTCGGTCAGGCGGCGCGGGCACTTCCTGCGCACAGCCGGGCGACAGGCGCGCCGGGTCTGACCGTGGTGCATCAAAGCGAGCACCGGGGGCGATCCTTGACTATGTGAAACGGGCGGGTTGTGACCCAAATCGCAAAAACCCACAGGGATCCTCAAGGAATCCGGGGATTTGTCGATTTCTTCTCACTTGGCTGTCCGCGCCTGGGCGGTGCCGGACGGCCAAAGCCGCGGCTGTTGCGGAAACTCCGCCGGCGCCGGGCGGTCCCACCCCGCGTGCTATCGTTTGCCGGCCTTACAGGGCCTACCGGAGCCAACGTCGATGGGGTATCTGCGTCGCTGCCTGCTTCCCGCCGTGCTTGCCACGGGGCTTCTCGGCGCCGGCTGCAGCGTCAAGACCACGGTCGAGGCGACCAGCAGCACTCCGGCGAACGTCGCTGATTTCTACGTCACGGTGACCGGTCTTGCCTTCCACCCGTCGGCGACCGCGCGCGCAAGCGACGCGGGCTGGGTGCAGGTCACGCTCACCCAGCCGATGACGGTCGACCTGGTGGATCCGGGCCGGGCACGGCCGACACTGGTCGCTGCTGCCAACATGCCGGGTGGCACCTACCGGCAGATGCGCCTCGTCATGGCCGGGCGTGACGACGCGCTCGCCAGTTCCGCGACGGCGCTCGGCCTTACCTACAACGCGCAGGCGACCTACACCGACGCGCTCGGCGCGACCTACACGGTGCCGGTCGAGTTCGCCGTGCCGTCGCCTTCGCTCAGCGTCGCCACCAACCTGGTGCTGGCGCCCGGCTCGGGCGCCCTGACGTCGTCGGGAACCACGAACCAGCCGACGGAGGTCACGCTCGATACCTGGTTCGATGCCCTGCGTCACCTGCACTTCGTCAGCTACGGGACGCAGCGCGCGGGTCTTTATTCGGCTCCGGTCGCGGCGTATGACGCGACCACGGTGGGCGGAATCAAAGGCACCGTGAGTCTGGCGACGCTCGCGGCCGGCGTGCGCACCGGCGCGCAGGGCATCGTCGCCACGGCCGAGCAGCTGGCGGCGGACGGCAGCCGCCAGGTCGCGCTCGGCAGCGCCACCGTGCAGCCGGACGGCTCGTTCCTGATCTACCCGCTGCCCGCCGGCAGCGCGTCGACCCAGTACGACGTCGTGATCCACGGACCCGGCATCGAGCCGATCGTCATGCGCGCCGTGCCGGTCGTGGCCGGCGTGCCGTCGACGGCGACGATAGTGTCGAGCGCGGCCCTGGTGCCCGTCGTGGCACCGACCTACCAGGTCAACACCGGCTCCATTTCCACTTCCGCGGCGGGCGTCGTGACCACGGCCGGCAGCAGCTCGAACTACACGCTGCCCGCTGCCGCGGACGTCGATTTCTACCAGACGCTCTGGTTCTCGTCGGCGCCCTACCTGATCGACAGCGCGGCCCTGAACCCGTTTACCCGCCAGTTCGACGCGGACTGGGTCCTCTCGGCCGGTGACGTGCAGGTCGGCAGCTACAATGCCGGTGGTGCCATTGCGTTCACGAGCCGTTCGCCGGTGCAGGGGCAGGGCGGCTATCTGCTCGCCAGCCGTGCGCCGTTGCGGGACCCGGGCCTGCTCGACACGCGCATCGTGGCGCCACTGCGCGGCCAGACGCTGACGGTCCTGCCCTCGCCGCCGCTGACGGCGAGCGGGAGCACGCGGGGCATCCTGCCCGTGACGCTGTCGCAGGCGACGGCCGGGCGCTACGACACGGGCCTGCTCGTCGTCAGCCGCGGCGGCGTGATCGTCGATACGGTGGATCTGACGGCGGCGTTTGCAGCGGCCGGCCCGGGCGGCCGATTCACGGTGGGCGTCATAGGCTTGCCGGTCGGGACGCCGTCTGCACCGTACCTCGCGGCCCAGTACGACATCGTCGCCCGCGTCTGGAGCAGCCGGGCCCCGGCGACGACGCTGACCTTTGCCAGCCTGTCGACGACGCTCGACCTGTCGAGCCAGGTCCCCACCGGCGTCGTGCTCGCCCTGCCGTAGGACCCGGCGGACGGCGGCTCAGGGCGCCGCCGGCCGGCCGCCGCGCACCCGCCCGGCGCAGCGCTGGCCGCCGACCCAGTAGGCGAGCTCGCGCGGATGGCCGACGTCCCAGAGGGCAAAGTCTGCGCGCAGGCCCACGGCCAGCGTACCGCGATCGTTGGCGAGACCCAGGGCGCGGGCTGCCTCGCGCGTCACGCCGGCCAAGGCTTCCAGCGGCGAGAGCCCGAACAGGGCGCAGCCGAGCGGCAGGGTGAGCGCGAGCGACGTCAGCGGCGACGTACCCGGGTTGCAGTCCGTCGACAGTGCCATGGGCACGCCGGCCGCGCGCATCGCCGCGACGGGCGGGCGCTGTTTTTCGTTGAGGAGCAGGAACGCGCCCGGCAGCAGCACGGCGGTCGTGCCGCTGTTCGCCATGGCCGCGACACCCGCTGGCGAGGTGTACTCGACGTGATCCGCCGACAGCGCGCCAAAGTCGGCGGCGAGTCCGGCGGCACCCATGTCGGTGAGCTGGTCGGCGTGGACCTTGAGTGACAGTCCGTGCGCGCGTGCGACCCCGAGTACGCGCGCGCATTCGGCGACGCTGAACGCGATCTTCTCGCAGAACACGTCCGCGGCGACGGCGAGGCGCTCGCTGACGGCCCGCGGGATCAGCTCCTCGCAGACGAGATCGACGTAGCGGTTACGATCCGCCGCGTATTCCTCGGGCAGTGCGTGCAGTGCGAGCAGCGTCGGCACGATCTCGACGTCGAGGCGTTCGCCCAGCGCGCGGGCGGCCCGCAGCTGCTTGAGTTCCGCCTCGACGGAAAGTCCATAGCCCGACTTGATCTCGAGCGTCGTCACGCCGTCGGCCAGCAGGGCGCGTGCGCGCGGCAGCGCCGCCTCCACCAGCTGCTCGACGGTGAGCTCGCGCGTCATCTTCACCGTCGAACGGATTCCGCCGCCGGCGTTGGCGATGTCAACGTAACTCGCCCCGGCCGCGCGCATGGCCTGGTCGAGCGTACGATCGCCACCGAAGACCAGATGGGTGTGGCACTCCACCAGGCCCGGTGTCAGCCAGCGGCCGCCGGCGTCGTGAACCTGCCGCGCGAGGCTGGCGGGCTCACCCGGCAGCGCCTGGCGCGCGCCGAGGAAGGCGATCCGTCCGTCGCGTACGCCGATGGCCGCGTCCGGGATTGCCCCGTAGTCGTTGCTGCCGGCGGTGAGGGTAGCGGCATGAAGATTGAGCCAGAGCTGGTCCCACACGGCGGCGCGCTCCTGTTCAAGGCGGAGAGGGTTTGCTTATATAGCAGGCCGAGGCGTCCGGCGGCGTTTTTCCTTGCGGGGTGATCAGCGGTGCGACTGGTTTTCGAAAAGGCGATGATCGATTCCGCGATCGTGCGTGGCGTCGCCGTCGAGGTCGGCGAGGACGGTGCCATCACGGGCGTCGGGGCCGCTACCGCGGCGGATGCCGGTGCGGTCATCCCCGGGCTTGCCCTGCCGGGCATGCCGAACCTGCACAGCCATGCCTTCCAGCGCGCGATGGCCGGTACCGCCGAAACGGCGGGTTCCGGCGCGGATTCGTTCTGGACCTGGCGTGATGCGATGTACCGCTTCGTCGACCGGCTGACTCCGGACGACGTAGCCGCGATAGGCGCCTACGTTTACCTCGAGATGCTGAAGGCGGGCTACACGTCGGTCGCAGAATTCCACTACGTCCATCACGAGGCCGATGGCCAGGCGTATGCGGATCCGGCGACGCTGTCGCTTGCCCTGCGCGAGGCGGCAGGCAGCGTCGGCATCCGCCAGCTGTTGCTGCCCTCGCTCTACCAGACCGCGGGCTTCGGCAACCTGCCGCCACGGCATGCCCAGCGGCGGTTCGTGCAGGCGACCGACCATTTCCTGCGCCTCTACGCGCGCCTGTGCGAGCTCGAGACGCCGGGGCTGACGACCGGCATCGCACTCCATTCGCTGCGCGCGGTACCGCTGTCGACCGTGCGCGAGGTCGTCGGCGCGGTCACCGCGATCGACCCGCACGGGCCGATCCACGTGCACATCGCCGAGCAGCGCCAGGAGGTGGTCGACTGCGTGAGTTCGACCGGCCGCCGGCCGGTCGAACTGCTGCTGGATACCGGGCTGCTGGATGATCGCTGGTGCCTGGTGCACGCGACGCACGTGCTCGGCCAGGAACTCGAGGGCATCGTCCGCTCGGGTGCCGTGGTCGGCCTGTGCCTGACCACCGAGGGCAATCTCGGCGACGGGCGGTTCCCGCTCGACGAGCTGCACGCCGCCGGCGGGCGCTTTGGCATCGGTTCGGACAGCCAGGTGTCGGTCGACCCGCGCGAGGAACTCCGCCTGGCCGAATACAACCTGCGCCTGTGGCGCGAGCGGCGTGTCGTCGTTCGCGATCCGGCGACCGTCCACTCCGGCACGCTCTTGTACCGCGCGGCGGCGGCCGGCGGCGCCCGGGCGCTCGGTCGCCCGGCTGGCGGGCTGCACGTCGGCGCCGACGCCGACATTGTCGTCATCGACACCCACCTGCCCGGCTTTGCCGGGGTGGCGGACGAGGCGCTGGTCGACCAGTTCGTGTTCGCGCCCCGGCCGGGCGTCGTCCGCGACGTCCTGGTGGCCGGCCAATGGCAGATCCGGGCCGGGCGACACGCCGGCGAGGCATCGATCGAGGCGGCCTACGTACGGTCCCTGGACCGCCTGCGTGCCTGACCGCCCGCCGGGGGCTTGACGGGCGCCGGAATGCGGTTGATCATACCTGTATATACAGGTAGACCCCCCGCACGTCCGAGGCCCTTTCGCCGTGAATGCCCAGCCGCAGCCCCTCTACGAACAGGTGAAGGCCTACGTGCTCGGCCGCATCCGCTCGGGCGAGTGGTCGCCGGGTGCGCGGGTGCCCTCGGAACACGAGCTGGTGCGTGAACTGCAGGTCTCGCGGATGACCGCGAACCGCGCCCTCTCGGAACTGATGCGCGCCGGCGTGCTGTCGCGGGTCGCCGGCGTCGGCACCTTCGTCGCCGATTTCAAGGCCGCCGGCCACCCGCTGCAGATCCGCAATATCGCCGAGGAGATCCGCGCGCGCGGCCACGCCTACCGCGCCGATGTCGTGACGCTGGAGCGGATCGTGGCGGCCGAGGAGACCCGCGAGCGCCTCGCCCTCGGCCGCGATGAACGCGAGGTCTTTCACTCCGTACTGGTCCATTTCGAGGCCGACCGGCCGCTGCAGGTCGAGGACCGGTTCGTGAACCCGCGGGTCGCCCCGGACTACCTGAACGTGCCGTTCGCACGCATGACACCGTACGAATACCTGATGGAAGTGGCACCCCTGCAGCGGGTCGAGCACACCGTGCGCGCGGTCCTACCCGAACCGCGAGTCGCCGCGTTCCTGGAGCTCGCCGCGACCGAACCGGCGCTCCTGATCGAGCGCGTCACCTTCAGTCGCGGCGAGCGTGCTTCGTTTGCGCTTCTCTACCACCCGGGCACCCGCTTTGAACTCAAGGGCGGGTTCGATGCCTGAACCTTACCGGTCCTGAACGGTTCCCAATCCCCCATTCGCACATCGACGCCGAGGTCACCATGGATCTACCGACTCGCACAGACCCGACCCGCCGCCTGCGGGCCGCCCACGGGACGACGCTGGAAGCCAAGAGCTGGCTTACCGAAGCGGCGCTGCGGATGCTTCGCAACAACCTCGATCCCGAGGTCGCGGAGCGTCCCGAGGATCTGGTGGTCTACGGCGGCATCGGCCGCGCCGCCCGCGACTGGGACTCGTACGATCGCATCGTCCACACGCTCAAGCGTCTGAACGACGACGAGACGCTGCTCGTCCAGTCGGGAAAGCCCGTCGGCGTCTTTCGCACCCACGCCGATGCGCCGCGGGTGCTCCTGGCCAACTCCAACCTCGTACCGCACTGGGCGACCTGGGAGCACTTCAACGAGCTTGATCGCAAGGGCCTGATGATGTACGGGCAGATGACGGCAGGCTCGTGGATCTATATCGGCAGCCAGGGCATCGTCCAGGGCACCTACGAGACGTTCGTCGAGATGGGCAGGCAGCACTACGCCGGCAACCTGGCCGGGCGCTGGATCCTGACGGCGGGGCTCGGCGGCATGGGCGGGGCGCAGCCGCTGGCCTCGACCATGGCCGGCGCCGCGATGATCGCGATCGAGTGCGACGAGACACGGATCGAGAAGCGCCTCGAAACGGGCTACCTCGATCTGAAGGCACGCACGCTCGACGAAGCCATGGCGATGCTCGAGCGCTCGCTCGCGGAGCGCCAGCCCCGTTCCATCGGCCTCCTTGGCAACGCCGCGGAAATTCTCCCGGAGATGCTCCGCCGCGGCATCCGGCCCGATGCCGTGACCGACCAGACCTCGGCGCATGACCCGGTCAATGGCTACCTGCCGATCGGCTGGACCGTGGCTGAATGGCAGAGCCGGCGCGTCAGCGATCCGAACGGCGTGCGCGACGCGGCCATGCGCTCGATGGCGGTACACGTCGAGGCCATGCTCGAGTTCAAGAAGCTCGGGATACCGACCTTCGACTACGGCAACAACATCCGCCAGATGGCCAAGCTCGTCGGCATCGAGCACGCCTTTGATTTCCCCGGCTTCGTCCCGGCCTATATCCGGCCGCTGTTCTGCCGTGGCGTCGGCCCGTTCCGCTGGGTCGCGCTCTCGGGCGATCCGGAGGACATCCGCCGCACCGATGCCAAGGTCAAGGAACTGATTCCGGACGATCCGCACCTGCACCGCTGGCTCGACATGGCGCAGCAGCGGATTCACTTCCAGGGCCTCCCGGCCCGGATCTGCTGGGTCGGACTGGGTCAGCGCCATCGCCTCGGCCTCGCGTTCAACGAAATGGTCGCGCGCGGCGAGCTCAAGGCGCCGATCGTGATTGGCCGCGACCACCTCGACACCGGCTCGGTCGCGAGCCCGAACCGGGAGACCGAGGCGATGCTGGACGGTTCGGACGCGGTGTCCGACTGGCCGCTCCTCAATGCCCTGCTCAACACCGCCAGCGGCGCGACCTGGGTATCCCTGCACCACGGCGGCGGTGTCGGCATGGGTTACTCGCAGCACTCCGGCGTCGTCATCGTCGCCGACGGCACGCCGGCCGCGGCGCAGCGCCTCGGGCGGGTGCTCTGGAACGATCCGGGCACCGGCGTGATGCGGCACGCGGATGCGGGTTACCCGATCGCCATCGATTGCGCCCGTGAGCAGGGCCTCGACCTGCCGATGCTCGCGTCATGACCCGCAGCAAGGGCAAAGGCCGCCAGAAGGCCCCGGCGCGCATCGGCATCGCCGATCTCAACCTCGCCACGCTCCGAGCCGTCCACGACGGCCCGGTCCGCATCGAGCTGACGAAGGCCGAACTCGCCCGCGTCAGGCGCAGCGCGGCCGTGGTCGCGCGCGTCATCCGCAACGACGCCTCCGTGTACGGCATCAACACCGGCTTCGGACTGCTGGCGAATACCCGCATACCGCGCGAGCAGCTCGTGCAGCTGCAGCGGAACATCGTGCTGTCGCACGCGGCCGGGACCGGGCCGCTGCTCGACGACGACGTCGTCCGTCTGGTGCTCGTGCTGAAGATCGCCAGCCTCGCGCAGGGCTTTTCCGGCGTCCGGCCGGAGACGATCAACGCGCTGATTGCGCTGGTCGAGCATGAAATCTACCCCTGCATTCCCGGACAGGGCTCGGTCGGTGCGTCGGGCGACCTCGCACCGCTCGCCCACATGGCCTGTGCGCTCATCGGCGTCGGCAACGTCCGGGTACGCGGCAAGGTAGTCGCGGCCGGGCGTGCGCTGGCCGATGCAGGCCTTGAGCCCCTCGAGCTTGCCGCGAAGGAGGGCCTTGCGCTCCTCAACGGGACGCAGGTCTCGACCGCGCTCGCCATTGCCGGCCTGCTGAAGGTAGAGGACGCCTTTGCCGCCGCGCTCGTCGCCGGCGCCATTTCGGTCGATGCGCTTAAAGGCAGCGACACGCCCTTCGACGGGCGGATCCACGCGCTGCGACGCCAGCCCGGGCAGCAGCAGGTCGCCGCGGTCTTCCGCGCGCTGCTCGCCGGCAGCAGGATCCGTGCCTCGCACGTCGACTGCACGCGCGTGCAGGATCCCTACTCGCTGCGCTGCCAGCCGCAGGTGATGGGTGCCTGCCTTGACCTCATGCGCCAGGCGGCGGCGACGTTGCTGCGCGAGGCGAATGCCGTCACCGACAACCCGCTCGTCTTCCCGGACGGCGGCGACGTGCTGTCGGGGGGTAACTTCCACGCCGAGCCAGTGGCCTTCGCCGCCGACCAGCTGGCGCTCGTCGCTGCGGAAATCGGTTCGCTGTCGGAGCGACGCCTGAGCCTGCTGATCGATCCGAAGATGAACGGTGGACTGCCGCCGTTCCTGGTGAACGACTCCGGTGTCAACTCGGGGTTCATGGTGGCGCAGTGCACGGCGGCGGCACTCGTCTCCGAGAACAAGATGCTCGCGCACCCCTGCTCGGTCGACAGCATCCCGACGTCCGCCAACCAGGAGGATCACGTGTCGATGGCGACGCACGGCGCGCGCCGGGTCGGCGCGATGGCCGAGAACGTCGCAGCCGTGATCGGCATCGAACTGCTCGCGGCCGTGCAGGGCCTCGAATTCCACCGGCCGCTGAAGAGCTCGAAGGCGCTCGAGAACGTGATCCGCCTCGTGCGCGATCTGGTGCCCAACTACGGCAGTGACCGCTTCTTTGCGCCCGACATCGAGCAGGCCAAGGCCCTGGTGACGTCCGGCGTGCTCCGGGCGTGGATCGGCGAGGCGGTGCTCGGTTCGTGAGCGACGTCTTTCTCTCGGCCGAAGGCGATTCGCCGCTCGTCATCAGCTTGCCGCACGTCGGCACGGGCCTCGCCGCCGAGATCGTGCCGGCGCTGGCGCCGAAGGCGCTCGAGGTCAGTGACACCGACTGGCACGTCGACAGGTTGTACGACTTCGCCACGGAGCTGGGCGCGAGCCGCGTGCAGGCGCGGTATTCCCGTACGGTGATCGACCTCAACCGACCACCGGATGACGAATCCCTGTACCCCGGGCAAACGACGACCGGGCTGTGCCCGACGGAAACCTTCGCCGGTGAGCCGCTTTACCGCGGGCCGGGCCCGGATGCGGGCGAGATTGCCCGGCGCCGGGACCGCTACTGGCAGCCCTATCATGTCGAGCTCGGACGGCTGGTGGCCCGCGCGAAAGCGCGGCACGGCCACGCGACCGTTCTCGATGCCCATTCGATCGCAAGCCACGTCCCGCGGCTCTTCGACGGGCGGCTGCCGGACGTGAATGTCGGCACCTTCGCCGGCAGGAGCTGCGCGCCCGGGCTCAGCGATCGACTGCAGGCGACGCTCGAGGCGCAGGGCCGGTTCACCCACGTCATCAACGGCAGGTTCAAGGGGGGCTATATCACCCGCCACTACGGCCGACCGGCCGACGGTGTGCACGCCGTCCAGTTTGAACTGGGGCAGCTCGCCTACCTCGATGAACCC
>CAIMCI010000026.1 GCA_903839465.1 uncultured Pseudomonadota bacterium | reverse complement strand
GGCCACGATCATCGAGCGGGTTTGAGGAGCGGCCATGTACACGACCCTGAAGACTGAGACTTCAGCCGACGGCGTCGCCGTCGTCACCATCAACGTCGCCGACCGGCCGATGAACGTGCTCACACCCGCGCTGCTCGCGGATCTCGACGCAGTGACCGCGGCGCTCAAGGCCGATGCCGCGGTACGCGGTATCGTCATCACCTCGGCCAAGTCGAGCTTCATCGCCGGCGCGGACCTGAAGGAACTGCTCGGCCACATGGAACGCGGCGCCTCGGTCCGCGACGGCTTCGGCTTCAGCCAGCACCTGACGCAGATCTTCAGGCGCCTCGAAACGTGCGGCAAGCCGGTGGCGGCGGCGATCAATGGCCTCGCCCTCGGCGGCGGCCTAGAACTCGCCCTTGCCTGCCACCGCCGCTTCCTTGCCGATGACCGCAAGGCCGTCATCGGCCTGCCGGAGGTCAAGGTCGGCCTGCTGCCGGGCGCCGGCGGTACGCAGCGCGTGCTGCGCCTGATCGGCCTCGCGGCCGCCGCCAAGCTCATCACCGACGGCGCGCAGCTCGGTCCCGCCGAGGCGCTCAAGGCCGGGCTCGTGCACGAGATCGCACCGGCCGGTGAACTCGTGGCTCGGGCGAGAGCCTGGGTACTCGCCAACCCGACCGCCGCGGCGCCGTGGGACGCCAAGGGCTTTCGCATTCCGGGAGGTGCCAGCCTGACGATGCCGGCGGTCAACCAGACGCTGTCGGTCGCTACCGCGCTCATCACCAAGGCGGTCGGTCGCCGCTACCCGGCACCGGGCGCCATCCTCAGCACGCTGTACGAGGGCGGCAACCTGCCGTTCGATCTTGCGCTCCGGGTCGAGTCGAAATACTTCGGGCAACTCCTCGCGGGCGCGGTCGCCCGCAACCTCACCCGCACGCTCTTCGTACACAAGGGCGAGCTAGACAAGCTGGCGCGACGCCCGGCGGGTATCCCCAGGAGCGAGACCGGCCCGATCGGCGTGCTGGGTGCCGGCATGATGGGCGCCGGTATCGCCCACATCGCCGCCCAGGCCGGCATCGAGGTGGTGCTCATCGACGCGACACGGGAGCAGGCGGAGCGCGGCAAGGCGCACGCGGCCCGGGCGCTGGAGCGCGACGTGGAGAAGGGCCGGCGTGACGCGGCGTCAGCCGCCGCGGTGCTCGCCCGCATCCATCCCACGACGGATTACGCGGAGCTTAGGGCCTGCGGCCTCGTGATCGAGGCCGTGTTCGAGGACCGCGCCGTCAAGGCCGAGGTGACCGCGCGGGCGGTAGCCGCCATGCCGAAGGGTGCGATCTTCGCCAGCAACACCTCGACGCTGCCGATCACGGGCCTCGCGGCTGCCTCGCCGCGCCCGAAGCAGTTCATCGGCCTGCATTTCTTCTCGCCGGTCGAGCGGATGCCGCTGGTCGAGGTCATCCTCGGCAAGAAGACCGACGAGGCGACCCTGGCCGCGGCGCTCGATTTCGTCGCCCGGCTCAAGAAGACGCCCATCGTCGTCAACGACAGCCGCGGGTTCTACACGACCCGTGTCTTTGGCGCCTACTGCCAGGAGGGTCAGATCCTGCTCGCCGAAGGTGTCGCCCCCGCGCTGATCGAGAACGCCGGCCGTCTCGCCGGCATGCCGGTCGGTCCGCTCGCGGTCACCGACGAGGTGTCGCTCGAACTGCAGTACCGCGTGGCGCGCCAGGCGGCGATCGATCTCGGTGCGCGCTACGAGCCGTCGCCGGCGATGCCCGTGCTCACCCGTTTCGTCGAGGACCTGAAGCGTCTCGGGCGCAAGAGCGGTGGCGGGTTCTACGACTACCCCGCCGACGGTCCGAAGCAGCTCTGGCCGGGACTTGCGACCGAGTACCCGCCGGCCGCGGTCCAGCCCTCCCTCGAGGAGGTCCAGCGCCGGCTGCTCTACGCGCAGGCGGTGGACGCGGCGCGCTGCTTCGAGGAAGGCGTCGTGACGACGCCGGCAGAAGCGGACGTCGGATCGATCCTCGGCATCGGCTTTCCGGCCTGGACCGGCGGCGCGCTGTCCTACATCGACACGATCGGCGTCGCCCACTTCGTCGCCGGCTGCAACGAACTGGCGCGGCGCCACGGCAAGCGCTTCCGGCCGGGTCGCGACCTCAAGGCCCGCGCCACCGCCAACCGCCCCTTCCACCCCAGCCCCCGCGACGGTCAGGCCGCCTGACCCGGAGTCCCCGCATGATCAGCCGCACCCTATTCGACGCCGAGCACACGCTCTTTCGCGACACGGCACGCCGCTACTTCCAGGAACGGGTGGCGCCGCACATGGAGCGCTGGCGGGCGCAGGGCTACTGCGATCGCGAGGCCTACCTCGAGGCCGGCGCGCAGGGGTACCTCCTGATGTGGGCCGACGAGGAGTACGGCGGCGCCGGGATCCAGGACTTCCGCTACGAGCAGATCCTCATCGAGGAGAACATGCGCCACGGCGAGCCGTGCCTGTTCCTGACGCTCCATTCGCGACTGGTCGCGCCGTATATCGGTGCGCTCGGCACGCCGGAACAGAAGGCCCGCCTGCTGCCGCCGGCGATCCGCGGCGAGAAGATCCTCGGCATCGCCATGACCGAACCCGCGGCTGGCAGTGATCTTGCCGGTATGCGCTCGCACGCCGAGGACCATGGCGACTACTGGCTCCTGAACGGCCAGAAGACCTACATCTCGAATGGGCAGATCGGCGACGTGTTCGTCGTGGCCGCGCGCACGGTGCCGGAGAAGAGCCACGGGCTCGGGCTTTTCATCGTCGAGCGCGGGATGGAGGGCTTCGAGCGCGGCCGCAACCTGAAGAAGATCGGCATGCACGCCCAGGACACCTCCGAGCTCTTCTTCCACAACGTCAGGATCCCGAAGGAGAACGTGCTCGGCGACCCGACCGGCGGCTTCAAGTCGCTGGCGCACTTCCTGGCCGAGGAGCGGCTGATCAGCATGGTGCAGTACACCGCCGCCGCCCAGGCCGCCTGGGAGCTGACGCTCGATTTCGTCCGCGAGCGGCGCGCCTTCGGCAAGCCGATCGGCGCCTTCCAGAACACTCGCTTCAAGATGGCGGAAATGCGCACGCAGCTCGACGTCGCCCAGGTCTGGGTGGATCGCTGTGTCGAGGAGCACGTCGCGGGCCGCCTGACGCCGGACATCGCCGCCCAGGGCAAGCTCTTCTGCAGCGAACTCGAGGGTCGGGTCACCGACGAATGCCTGCAGCTGCACGGTGGCGCCGGCTACATGGCCGAATACCCGATCAGCCGGTTCTACACCGACGCGCGGATCTCGCGGATCTACGCCGGCACCTCCGAGATCATGAAGGAGATCATCTCGCGCAGCATCGGCCTCGACGACCGCAAGATGACCTGAGGTCGGGGATCAGGCGAACACCGGCGGCCGGCGGCCGGCAAAAGCCGCCAGCCCCTCGAGGTGGTCGGCATGGTCGGCGAGCCGTCCCTGCGCATCGGCTTCCGCGGCGAGCGCCGCATCGAGCGCTGCCGCCTCCGCACCGAGCAGTCCCTTGGCCGCCGCCTGGGCGCTTGCCGGGCCCGCCGCCAGCCGCGCGGCAAGCTCCAGTGCCCGGGCGGCGAGGCCCTCGTCGGGCACTACGGCGTGGGCCAGTCCCCACGACAGGGCATCCCCCGCCGCGAGTGGCGTGCCAAGGAGAGCGAGCGCACGGGCCCGCGCCGTGCCGATCGCGCGCGGCAGGAGATAGGTCACGCCCATGTCCGGCACGAGGCCGAGCTTCGGCACGAAGACCTGCGACTGGGACGCCGATTCGGCCATGAGGAGGAGATCGCCGACCAGGGCGAGTCCGACGCCGCCGCCGGCGGCGACGCCGTTCTGCGCGACCACCACGGGCTTCGGCAGCAGCGCCCAGGTCCGGATGATCGGGTTGAAGACGGTCTCGAGCAGGTGCCGCACCGCCGCACCGCGACTGTCACCCACGGCCGGCAGCGCGCCCGGTGTCAGGTCGGCCCCCGAACAGAAGGCACGCCCGGCGCCGGTGAGCACGAGCGAGCGGACCGAGTCGTCGGCGCCGAGTTCACGGCCGAGCCTCACGAGCTCGGCGGACAGCGCGGCATCGAGGGCGTTGAGAGACTGCGGGCGGTTCAGGGTCACGACGGCCGTGCGGTCGTGCCTCTCGACAAGTACTACGCCCATCGCGACTCCCCGAGGCTCCGCCAGCGTGCGGCCGGATACGGTCCGCAGTCTGCATGGTACACCGTGTGACGCCGCCGGTTCCGCGCCGGCCCGGGCCGCGCCCCGCTCGCAATAGCCCGACGGCCGCCCTAGACTCTCTGGCTTCGCACGGGATCACCGTGCCACGGCCAGCCGGGCGCCAGTCCCGTGCCGCGGCAACGCACTGACAGGACGGGAGCATGCAGCAGAACAGGGATACGGACCGCTCGGACAGCGGCATGGAGCACTTCGGCTACCGGCAGTCGCTTGACCGCGGCATCGGTCGTTTCGGCAGTTTCGCGGCGGGCGTCAGCTACATCTCGATCCTGACCGGCACGTTCCAGCTCTTCTACTTCGGCTTCGGGACGGCGGGCCCGGCCTACCTGTGGTCGTGGCCGATGGTGCTCGTCGGCCAGCTCGCGGTCGCTCTCTGCTTCATGGAGCTCGCCGCCAAGTACCCGGTGGCGGGCTCCGTCTACAACTGGTCAAAGCAGCTCGGCAGCCGCGTGGTCGGCTGGTCCGCCGGCTGGCTGATGCTGACCGCGTCGGTCGTGACCCTGTCGGCCGTCGTGCTTGCGCTGCAGCTCAACCTGCCGCGCCTCTGGAAAGGCTTCCAGGTCATCGGTGACGGCAGCGGCCCGTACGACTTCGCGACCAATGCGGTCGTCCTCGGCACGACCATGATCCTCTTCACGACACTCGTGAATGCGATGGGCGTACGGCTGATGGCGATGATCAACAGCGCCGGCGTCTTCATCGAGCTGATCGCGGCGGTCCTGATCGCGCTGCTCCTCGGCCTGCACATGACGCGCGGCCCCGAGGTGTTTTTCTCGACCAACGGCTATGGCGCGGGCGAAAGCGGCGGCTTCATGGGCGCGTTCCTGGTCGCGTCGCTGGCCTCCGGCTACGTCATGTACGGCTTCGATACCGCAAGCTCCCTGGGCGAAGAAACAGTCGACCCGCGCCGGACGGCGCCGGCGGCGATCCTGCGTGCCATCCTCGCCTCGTTCGTCATCGGCGGTGCCATCCTCGTCTTCGCGATCCTGGCCGCACCGGACCTGCACGACCCGCAGATCGCCAGCGGCAGCGGCGGCCTGCAGTACATCGTCGAGCAGGTGATGTGGGGCCCGCTCGGCAAGATCTTCCTCGTCTGCATCGTGATCGCGGTGACGGTCTGCGCGCTCGCGGTGCACACGGCCGCGATCCGCCTGACCTTCGCGATGGCGCGGGACAACGCCCTGCCCTTTGGCGAAAAGCTCGCCGACGTGAACCCCGACACCCAGACGCCGATCGTTCCGGCCGTCGTCATCGGCGTGATCGCCGCGCTGATCCTCGTCGTCAACATCGGCCAGCCGAAGATCTTCACGGTGCTGACGGCGATCGCGATCATCATGATCTACCTTGCCTACCTGATGGTCACCGGTCCCATGCTCCTGAAGCGCCTCAGGGGCGAGTGGCCGCCGAAGGACCTCGCGGCGGGCGGCTATTTCACGATGGGTGCCTGGGGCCTGCCGGTCAATCTGCTGGCCGTCGTCTGGGGCGCCGGCATGGCGCTCAACCTCGCCTGGCCGCGCGAAGCGGTCTACGGCACCCCCTGGTACAACACCTGGGGCGCCTTCGCCTACACCGGCGTCATCCTGGGCTCCGGACTCCTCTGGTACGGGCTGCGCGGCCGCCACCACATCGGCACGCTCGCTGCCCACGCGCTTCCTGGGGCGGGCGGCGCGGACCGCACCTGAACGCCGGGCGCGCCTGCCGGCGCATCGCGCGCGCGGACGGCACGATCGCCCGCCCCGCGACGCTCCGTGTCGCGTCGTCGGGCGTAGCGCCGTGACGGCGGACCGCACGCGCACGGCGGGCCTCGCGCTCCTGGCGATCGTGGCGTTTGCGGCCAATTCGCTGCTGACGCGACGGGCCCTCGCGGGTCACGAAATCGGACCGGGAACGTTCGTCGCCTTGCGGCTCGCCTCCGGCGCGCTGATGCTCGCCGTCCTCGGCGCGCACCGGGCGGACGGCCTCGTTCCGCGCCGCGCGGACCTCGGCGGGATCGCCTCGCTCCTCGGTTATGCCATCGCCTTCACGTTTGCCTATGTGCAACTCGGCGCCGCCGTCGGCGCCCTGATCCTGTTTCCGACCGTGCAGCTGACGCTGGTGACGGTCGCCGCCGTACGCGGCACCCTGCCCTCGGCCCGCGAAGCCGCCGGATCGGCGCTGGCGCTCGTCGGCATCGTCTGCCTGCTGGCCCCGAACGTGCGTACACCGTCCATCGTGGCGGCACTCCTGATGGCCATCGCCGGTGTGTCCTGGGGGCTTTATACGTCGCTCGGTCGTGGCACGACGGATCCGCTGGCACGCACCGCACGGAATTTCCTGGGCGCGGCGCCGTTCGTACTGCCGCTCGCCTTCGTGTCGGCCGGGCCGTCGCCCTCCATGCTCGGCGGCGCGCTGGCGGTCGCCTCGGGTGCCATCACCTCGGCGCTCGGCTACGCGCTCTGGTATACGGTCCTGCCGCGCCTGTCGGCGAGCGCCGCCGGCGCAACGCAACTCCTCGTCCCGGTCCTCACGGCGCTGGCGGGATTCGCCTGGCTCGGTGAGCGCCCTTCGGTGGGTTTCGTGGCGAGCAGCGCACTGATCCTCGGTGGCGTAGCGGTCACGACCGGGCTTTTCCGGCGACCGCCGCGGACCGCCGCCTGAGGGGGCGCCGGCGACACCGCCCCGGGGTGCAGACCCCGGGCGGGTTCCGGGGTAGGCTTGCGCGAACGGTGCGCGGAAGGGGGGGAAGAGACCATGGCTTTCGATTGGCGTCGAGCGAGCGTGTTGATCGTCGTGATCGCGGCGTGCGCCGCCTCATCGACCGCCGACGCCCAATGGGTCACGGTGGCCCGCAAGGCGATCGGACGCGTGGAGCAGATGACCCAGTCGCTCGGCACCGAGGGCCCCAGCTACGACGCGGCCGCTGTCATGCTGGAAGCGCCGATCGACGGCGTCTGGGCGGCGGTACTGCGTGCCCTGAAGGCGAGTTCTGCGGGCATCACGGTCACGAGCGAAGATTCCGCGCAGCACCTCGTCCAATTCACGGACGGGCGGCAGATCGCCGGCATCAAGCTCAGCGTCGTGGGTGACCGGGTGACCCACCTCCTCGTCTCCTCGGCGCGCCAGGGCGGCCCGGCAACCGGATCGGCGCTCGTGATGGACAGCGTGCTCAGGACCTGCCGGGAAGTCGGGGTGAGCTGCTCACCGGCGCGCCGGTAGGGACGCGGGCACGAGCGCAGGCGCAGCATGACAGGCCTCGGCGAAACACTGGCGCCGGAGCGGCGACTGTCCCTCGCGGGGCTCGTCTGCGTGGCCTACTTCACGAGTTGCGGAGGCGCCTTTGGCCTCGAGACGCTCGTCGGCTCCGTGGGGCCCGGGCTCGCGTTCGTCCTGATCTTCGTCACGCCCCTCCTGTGGAGCGTGCCCATCGCGTTCATGGCCGCGGAACTGACCGCACTGATTCCTGAGGAGGGCGGCTACTACGTCTGGGTACGCGACTCGCTCGGTCCTTTCTGGGCCGTCCAGGAGGCGTGCTGGACCTTCGGCGCCGCGGTCGCCGTGATGGCGATCTTCCCGGTCCTCTTCACCGGCTACCTGGGCTACGCGGTGCCGGCGATCGGCCTTGCCATGCACGCGCCCGGGACCGGGCCCGTCCTGCGCTGGCTGATCGCCGTCGGTGTGATCGGCACGGGCCTTCTCGCCAACTGGTACGGCGCGCGCGACGTCGGCCGCTTTGCCGAGGCGGCCCTCGCGCTCGTGCTCGCCGCGTTCGGGGCGTTCCTCGTGGTCTGGTTCCTCAAGGGCGGTCACTTCGCGACATCCTTCGGGGTCGTGACCCGCGACCTCGCCGCGAACCACCACGGCGCGTTCCTGGTCGGCCTGTCGATCGCGACGTTCAGCTACGGCGGGTACGACGCCACCGCGACCTACGCCGGCGAAGTCGACCGCCCGCGCCGGACCTACCCGCTCGCGCTCGCCATCCTCAGCGTACTCGCGGTCGCCTCCTACGGAATCCCGGTACTGGCTGGCGTCGGCATCACGACCGACACGGCGATCTGGAACGAGGATGCCGGCTGGCCGGCGCTCGGCGACCTGCTCGGCGGGCGCTGGCTCGGCACCCTGCTCGCGGTCGCCGGGATGGTCTCGATGTGGTCGCTGTTCAACGGCACGCTGCTCTTCGGGTCGCGTATTCCGTTCGTCGCGAGCCGCGACGGCTGGCTGCCGGGCTGGCTCGGCCACTCGGACCCGACGACCGGCGCGCCGCGGCCGGCAATCCTGCTCGTCTGCGCGGTCGCGGCACTCCTCGCCGCGCTCTCCTACGGCAACCTCGCCGTCATCCAGGCGGTGATGTACATCCCGGCCCTGGTGCTCGAGTTTGCGGCGCTCATCGTGTTCCGGGTGCGCCGGCCCGAGGCCCACCGTTCGTTCCGAATCCCCCTCGGGCGTATCGGCCTTGCCTACGTCTGCGGCGCACCGGTGGTCACCGTCATCGCGATCGCCGCGTCGGCCTTCGGCGATCCGTCGAGTTACGCGGAACTGGCCGCGGTGCTGTCGGGCATTGCACTGCTGGGTGTCGCCCTCTTCCTGCGGGGTCGTCCACGGCCGGCCGCCTGACGGCCCGGCCGCGACCGGGCGCGCCGGGCCGGCGCGCCGCTCACCCGCCAAAGCGATGCGGCTACGACCAGTCGTCGCCACCGCCGCCGTCCCAGGAGCCGGCGTCATCGACCCCGAAATCGCGGCCGCCCAGGTCCGGGTTCGGTGGCAACTCGGCGGCCTGAGCGGTCCCGAAACCGGACTCGACTCGGCGCTCGGGCTCGAGCAGATGCCGGACGAGTTCCTCGCCGGCGACCACACCGGCGCCGACGGCGACGCCCGAGGCGAGGCTGCCGAGCAGCCCGCCACCGGCGGTCGGTGCCGGTACCGGTGCGCCGTAGCCGAGCGGCCCGGGGGGTGGCACGGCGGCGGGGTACGGCGCGGGCGTCGCGACGCTCCGGCGGCGGAACATCCACCACAGCGCCGCCGCGGCCAGGAGGCCAAGGGCGATCGCTCCCCAGGGAATCGACGGCGCCGACGGGGCGGTCGAGGACAGCGAGCCGTGGCTTGGGGTCGTGGCCAGTTCACGGCGCAGCGCCTGGACGGCTTCCGGCTTGGCGAAGGACAACGCCGAGTCCAGGGACTCCGCGGTCGCGAGTTCGCGGCGGGCGCCGGCGAGATCGCCGGTCCGGGCATCGATCTCGGCAGCGACGTAATGGGCCTTGGCGCTGTTCGGGTGGTCCGCGAGAACCTGTCGCATCATCTTTTGCGCCTGGTCGCTGTGGCCCGAGCGCGCGGCTTCATACACTTCGTGCAGCGTCGGGTCGGGCGCGGCGAAGCTCGCTGCCGACACCCCGAGCGCGAGGACCAGTACGGAACTGCGGAACGTGCGGGAAAGCATGATCACCTCGGTAAGGGGCCCGGACGGTACGGGCGAGATGTCTCCTACGTGGGGGCTGCCCATGGAACATGAAAGGGCGCGCCCCTCGGTGGCGGACCGGGGTTTAGGCCGTGGGCCGTGGGAGAGGTTCCCGCTGGCGAACCGCGTCCGGGAGTCGGGACGACCGGCCGGATACGCTGTCCAGGTCGAACGGGTACGGTGTTCGGCGGCCGACGACAGGACAGCAGAATACGTTAACTAATTGATTATAAGACTTTTATTCTAGTGCCGGGCATCGCCAGACCCTTTGGGCGTGCGCGGCTCCAGGCGGCTGGACGGGTACTCGAGGGGACCCGTGGTCGTTTATTCTCCGCGGTTCGCGCGGAGTTTATTTTGACGGTGCGGAGCTTGTCGTTCATATTATCCGCATTGGTTGCGGAGATTATATGTACCTTTGGGAGCTTCCGGACTGGCCCTCGCTCACCTGGGACACCGCGTGTCTCGCCGGTCCGCTCGCCCGGGTGTCTCATGCCCAAGGCCGCCTGATCGGACAGATGGAGCACCTGGGCTTCGACGTCCGGCGCGAAGCGCACCTGAACACGCTGACCGAGGACGTGGTCCGCTCCAGCGAAATCGAGGGCGAGATTCTCGACAACGAAGCGGTCAGGTCCTCCCTGGCGCGGCGCCTGGGGATCGAGATCGGCGCGCTCGCGCCGGCGGACCGACACGTCGATGGCGTGGTCGAGATGATGCTCGACGCCACGTCCCGCTACGCCGAACCGCTGACGCCCGAGCGGCTCTTCGGATGGCACGCCGCTCTGTTTCCCACCGGGTACAGCGGCATGCACAAGATCCGGACCGGCCTGTGGCGTGACGATGCCGGCGGCCCGATGCAGGTCGTTTCGGGACCCATCGAACGCCGCAAGGTCCATTACGAAGCACCGCCGGCCGCGCGCATCCCGGCGGAAATGGAGCGGTTCCTCGCATGGTTCGCGGCACCCGGTCATACCGACCCGCTGCTGACGGCCGGCCTCGCTCACCTGTGGTTCGTCACGATCCACCCCTTCGACGACGGCAACGGTCGCATCGCACGTGCCATCAGCGATCTGGCCCTTGCCCGCTCGGAGCACAGTCCACAGCGCTTCTACAGCATGTCGGCGCAGATCCGCCGCGAACGCGAGGCGTACTACGCGCAGCTCGAGCGGATCCAGAAGGGCGACCTCGATATCACGCCCTGGCAGGACTGGTTCCTGGCCTGCCTGCATCGGGCCATTGAGGGATCGGGCGCGACGCTCGCTCGCGTACTCGACAAGGCGCGCTTCTGGGACCGCTACGCGCAGGCGTCTCTGAACGAGCGGCAGGTCAAGGTGCTGAACGCCCTGCTCGACGGGTTCGAGGGCAAACTGACAACCTCCAAGTGGGCCAAGTTCGCCAAGTGCTCGCAGGACACGGCCTATCGGGACATTCTCGAACTCGTCGAACGCGGCGCCCTGCGGAGGGATGCACCCGGAGGGCGCAGCACCAGCTACTCGCTGGCCCCCAAGAGCGCGTAGATGTCCGGTGGGCTGCGCAACGAACCCGCGCGCCGGACCAGGAACTCAGGTGACGCAACGCGATGAATTCGACCGGCCCGGAAGATCCGCTCAATGGAGGCCGAACGACAGCGGGTGTGGTTCGCGTTGGCGACACGGTCCGCAGACCGCAAGGCGCCCACTCCCCTTTCGTTCACCGGTTGCTCTTCGAATTGGGCGCCCGCGGATGCGTGTTTGCGCCGCGCTTCCTCGGGATCGACGATCAGAAGCGCGAGATCCTGTCCTATCTGCCGGGCGAGGTGCCTGGCCAGTTGGGCGCGTTCAGTGACTCTCAATTGGACGCCGCGGCCCGATTGCTCCGCGCGCTGCACGATGCGACCCCCGAGTCGCCACTGAGGGGAATCGACGAAGTCGTCTGTCACGGCGATGCCAGTCCTTGCAACGCCGTATTTCTGCATGGAATGCCCTACGCGTGGATCGATTTCGATTCCGCACACCCTGGAAGCCGCAGCGATGATCTGGGGTACGCCGCCTGGCTGTGGCTGGACATCGGCAACGATGACTACGCGGCCAGGATGCAGGCTCGACGACTCTCCCGATTCTTTGCCGCCTACGGCGCGGCGAACCGCGTCGATCCTACGCAGTCGATTCTCGAGGCTCAGGAAAAGCTATGTCGACGAGGGGGCGTTCATCAGGACTGGGCCCGGCAGTGCCGACTCTGGACACTGAAGCACCGCACCGTTCTGCAGGCGAGCCCCTAGTACGAGTCCGTGTCGAAGGGCCCGTCCCCGGGCACGGCGTCGCCATGGCGCGAGATGACCGACGCCCTGCCAGTCGCGGCTTTCCCGCGCGGCCCTGGACAGGGCGCAGCCCGGTCCACTCACCGCCCGTCATCGCGTCCGGCCATCGCTCAGCGGTATTTCAGCGGGGATTCCCGCCATTTCTTTTTTTTGGACGAGAATGATGGCGGGAGAGAGGGATTCGAACCGGATTCAGACCCATTGTCGGATCAGCAAGTTACGGATTTTGAAGAAAATCCTGTCCCCGACGATCCCCCGGAATCCCCATAGCTGTCACTGGAACTGTCACTGGAATTCCCTCTCTCATGGGCGGCAAGAGAACTCGTCATCACAAATTGCCCGAGCCTTGCGAATTCGAAAGCCTAACCATTGCCCCCGCGCAACGCACAGGTCCGTTGGTGTCCCTGGCCAACCGGTGATTCCAGATGCGCCCTGCGCCGTCAGCGCCAGGGCCCACCCGGTGACCAAGTCCCCGGTTGACTGGTTGACCTCCGCAGATCCTCAAGCAGCGGAATCAGGAATTGGCTGAGGCGCCGCGAACACGCCGCGGAAAAGTCGTCGGGAACCTCGACCCCTGTACGTCGCGAGAACGCCCGAATCTGCGCGGGGCGAGTCGCATTTTCCCAATAAGCCGCGGTCAGGGCGATTGGCAGCTCACTGGGTACGGGTGTCCCTCTGCGGGCAAAGGTCTGGCGGAGCGCATGACCCAGTATTTCACGGTCGAATTCGAAGTGGCCCGCGAGATAGTAGATATCGAAGAAATCCTTGATGCGACTGTTGCGTTCACCGAGGACGATCATGGCTTCGAACTTCTCCGCGATCACGGCCTCCTTCGGATAGGCGAGTATGCAAGGTGCCGGAAAGTCGAGCAGCGTTGGAAAGGCGCATAGCGCGGGAGCCGGCGACACCACGTCGCCAACACCCATGTCGATCTGCAGAACGAGCCGGGCCGTCCCCACCTGAGCCGGAATCGTTGCACGAACGCCCGCGTATTCATCCTCTGCCCGGATTGCGTCCACCTCGATCTTGTCGCCCTCGAAGCTCACGGCATCTGGCGGGGCGGGTGCCGCCAGGATCGCGCGCAGGTCGGCGCGCACCGCATTGAATTCGGCGTCGCCTCGACGCAGCAGATCCAGATCCCGTGTTGCTCGATAAGGCTGATCCGCCCACAGGCGCAGGAGCATCGCTCCCTTGAGTACGAAGCGCTCCCGAAGATCCGACGCACCAAGCCGATAGAGAAAGCGCTCGAGGCAGTACGAGGTTAGGAGTGTCTGATAATCCGCACCGGTCTTTCTGGCCTGATTGAGCAGGCGAGTCGATACCGATGCACCGAGGTTCGCCTTTTCCTTCACCCGATGGCGTCCAGGTAAGGCTGCATGACTCGTGCAACCCGGCATATCCGTGCGTGCCGCGCGAGTTCATTGGCGCCGCCCCGATGTTTTCGCGTGAAGTCCCGCAGCGCCTCGACCGCTACATCGATTCCAACCTTGTTGCGGTACTTGAAGCAATCCGCGACCGTCTTCGCGGCTGAATACACGCGGATCGTCACGCCCTCGACGCGGTGCTGCTCGACGCCAACGGCCAGAGCCGCCTTGGAAAACCGGGCGACGCGCAGCTTTGGGTAGTCGAGGCTCGGTTTGCGAGCGTCCTCCGCCAGCGAAATCCACACCTCGTGGGGTGACTGAGTGGTCAGCTCGTGGAATCTAAGCGCCGTGAGCAGGCAGAAGACCGCGTTCGGTACCCGCTTGGCCACCTGGACCAGTGAGTGATTCTCGGAAGCGGAATGGTCTGCCGTGGCATAGAGCCCCCTTCCCACTCGGATAAGGACGCCCTCCTCGACGCAACGCGCGAGGTCTACGCGCGAGACGCCGCGCGACTCCAGCTCGCGGGAGCGCAGAACGCCCTGCTTGGCGAACAGCCGCCGCACTTGTTGCCTACCCGCGAGGTTCATGGCGATTGATGATACAGAATGCACGGCGTTAGACACAACTCCGGACGTTTTGTATGCGCTGGCCGGCCGACCCGTCACCGGATTGGCGCCATTGTCACGCCGCAGCACGGTCCGAACCACGGGAGTCCTTGCCGGCTTTGGCCAAATACTCCGGCAGAATTTGTGCCTTCGCGGGTAAATGGACAGTTCGAGTAATCGGCTGGCGGCGCAGAGAGGGAACCGCTCCTATTCAGCCGCCCGACACTCGATCTGTCACTGGAGGCCGCTCACACCAGCGTAACTAATTGAATATAGGAATAGTTAATTGGCGGGAGAGACGGATTCGAACCCCGGAGACGGATTCGGCGGATCAATAACTTGCTGAATCCTGAGCAATTCGCGTCCCCGTTGGTCCCCTGCCGTCCCCGGATCTGGCAGTAGATTTGGCAATAGCGCTTAAGCGATCCACGTACCCAGTCGCGCCTCGCCGCCGATTCCGGTCGTTGAGCCATAGACGCAGTGTCTTACCGCAATGCCATTTTTATGGCATACTTCAACCCATGAAATCCTCCATTGATTCTGCCGGTCGTATCGTCATTCCGAAAGCGCTCCGCCAAGCATTGGACCTGAAACCTGGTCAGCCCCTGGAAATTCGCGCCGGCGACGGCCGTCTCGAGATTGAAGTGGCGCCAACGCAGGTCAAACTCTTGAAGCGTGGCAAGGGCGTGGTCGCGGTGCCCGCCACTACTCTGCCAAAGCTCACGGCCGATCAGGTTCGGGAAACCATCGAGCGCATTCGTCGGTGAGAGCAGCGGACACTAGCTTTGTTGTGGCCGCGTTTGCCTCCTGGCACGAGCATCATGAAGCGGCGCGCGAGGTTTTGGACGAGGGTGTGAGGCTCGTCGAGCATTGCGCACTCGAGACGTATTCGGTGCTAACCAGGCTACCGCCGCCGCACCGCTGCGCAGCAGCAGTGGCTCGCGACTTTCTCAAGTTGCGCTTTCCCTTGCCGTATTTGCGGTTGGACGCTGCTGCATTCAGGCATTTCGTGCTGGATTTGCCCGATCGCAACGTCGTCGGCGGGTCTGCCTATGACGCTTTGGTCGCCGCGACCGCCGTGGTGAACAGCGCAGAACTCGTTACTTGTGACAAGCGGGCCGCAGGCCTTTATGAGAGCTACGGCGTAAGAGCACTGTTCTTAGGCAACGTCCGAAAACGGCCAGGAGCGGAATTCCAACCACGCTGATTCGTCGCGGCAAAGCGGTCATTGGGCGATCCCCAAATCCAAGCTGGTTGCCAGTTGGGAAGGCATCCGCGACGATGGCAGGCGAGCAGCGGGGAAACCTCAAGATGGCCGAGGGTGACGACGAGCAGAAGGCGAACGGCAACATGCCCCGCGCCTTCATCAGTTATGCATCGCAGGATGCCGCTGTGGCCAACTCCGTTGTCGAGAATCTCGAGCAGCATGGACTCAAATGCTGGCTAGCCCCGCGCGACGTGAGACCTGGGGCTCAGTACGCCGATGCCATCATTGAGGCCATCAACGAGGCCGGGTCCGTGGTGCTCTTGCTGTCGCAAAGCGCGGTGTCGTCACCTCACGTCGGCCGCGAAGTCGAGCGCGCCACTTCTAAGCACAAACCCATCATCGCGCTTCGAATCGACGCCGCCGCGCTGAACCGGGCGCTCGAGTATTTCCTCTCGGGGTCACAATGGATCGATGTGCCGGCAATCGGCATGCCGGTGGCGTTGGCGCAGCTGACCGAGGCCGTGGGAAGGGGATCGGTGCAGGCGGCCACCGCTGATCACGTCGAGCCTGCAAGACCGCACGCACGAACGGGGGGAAGTGCAAAGCTGATCACTGGAGGGGTCCTGGTGATCGCTGTGGGCCTGGCGGCTGTCCTTGGTCTGCGGTTCTGGTCGCCCAGCCGCAACGCTGCGCCGCCCGCTGCCGCCGTGGCGATTACCGACAAATCAATTGCGGTGCTGCCATTTCTTGATTTGAGCGAGAAGCACGACCAAGAGTACTTCAGCGACGGAATGGCAGAAGAGATCCTGGATCTACTCGCTAGGCTTCCTGGGCTCAAGGTAATTGGGCGCACTTCATCGTTTCAGTTTAGGGGCAAGACCGACGATTTGCGCGCAATCGGAAGTGCGTTGGGCGCTGCCTATGTTGTCGAAGGCAGCGTACGGCGTTCCGGCGAGCATGTGCGCGTAACCGCGCAGCTGATCGACACCCGCGATGGCAGCCGGCGCTGGACCGAGACGTACGATCGCGAGGTTGGTGATGTGCTCAAGGTCCAGGATGAGATTGCCTCAGGCCTGGTCCGTGCCCTGCAGCTGGAAATAACTGACCCTGTGCGCCTGCGTGGCAATGCTTCGGCGCACACCGTGGAGGTCTATGACCTCTACCTGCGGGGCTTGCACGTGATGGACCAGCGCAACCAGGCCGGATGGGAGGCTGCGATCGTTGACTTTCGGCGGGTGCTCGAGCTCGACCCGAATTTCACTCCCGCAGGGGAGCGTCTCGCAGATTCGTTTGCAAAGCTTGCCGACTACAACTTCGTGACGCCGCAGGTCGGGTTCGAGCAAGCCAGGATTGCGGCGAACGCCGTGCTGAAGAAAGATCCTAATTCGGCGCGCGCACACGCTGTTCTCGCCAACGTCTACGGCAGTTATGACTTCAATTGGGACGGCGCTGCCCGGGAGTTTGAAGCAGCGCGAAACTTGGCCCCTGCTGACCCGGTCGTACTGCGGGCCGGCGCAACGGAGAGCATCGCGGTGGGTCGGTGGGACGAGGCACTCGCGCTTGCGGATGCCGCGACTAGCGCGGACCCACTGGCGGCAGCCGTTTTCCACACCCGTGGTCACGCGTATCTTCGGCTTGGCCGAGTTCGGGAAGCCGAGGTCTCCTATCGTCGGGCACTATCGATCGCTCCGCAGGGCGCGTGGACCCACTACTTTCTTGGAGTAGCGCTACTTTTGGAGGGAAGAGCCGGGGAAGCTCTCACGGAGATGCAGCAGGAATCCTATGGCGGAGCCAAGCTGGCCGGCCTTGTGGTCGTATATCACGCGCTTCATCGCACCCCGGAAGCTGAGGCGGCATTGGCGCGACTGGAATCCCAATATGCAAACGACACTGCCATGAGCGTGGCAAAGAGTTACGCATATATCGGCCAGATGGACAAAGCATTCCAGTGGCTCAATCGCGCATATCTGCAGAAGGACCCGGATTTGTCGTTGATGAAGGGCGATCCCCTGCTAGTGAGCCTTGTTGGGGATCCGCGTTTCAAAGCTTTCCTGCGCAAGATGAACCTGCCTGAGTAGAGAGCTGCCTGGCATCGATCGCGATAGACCTCTTGAGAGCGGCCACTCGCGAAGGACCGCAACGGGTTCAATAGCAGCCCGCTCGGGAAGCTCTGTCTTTATTCGGGTTACGATGGGGATGTCCGCTAAGCGCGTGCGCGCAGGTATTGGCAACTACTCGCTCAGCACGCACTCGGGACCAGTTCCGCCTGCCGCCTGCGCGATTACTCCGGCGTCAGGCTGCACACAGTGCGCTTCGCCGCGTTGACAGATCAGGCGCATACGCAACACGCGCCGGTTCGCCAGCGAACTGTTCATTCCATCGATTCGTTGTTTACGCTCGCAAGGTGCTACCGCGAATGAACTCGCGCTCGGAACGTAGAGGGATTCGCTCTATCGGTGAATTCGAGCTGCTGGACCCGACTTGGCGCTACTGCCAGGTCCTAACAACTTGATTTTTATGAGAAAATTGGCGGAGGCATTCAGGAAATCAATAACTTACTGATTTATCGGCAACTTTTGTCCCCTGCAATCCCCTCAAACCCCCGGATTTGGCAGTAACTTCGCGCAGCGTTTCCGAATCGCAACGCAGCCCAAGGATGCCCGACGTGTCGATCCGTTATGTCGGTACTTATTCATAACTACCGACGTTTCGTAACGACCGCGACCAGACGAAATATCAGCGCTGCCCAACCTCGGGATCGCCGCCCTCGATTGTCTTGTCGTCCGGCACACCCTCAATGACCATGACTCAATAGCAGACCACGGGCGACCTCCCGCGGAATGCCGTAGTGACTCTTGGAACCCACAGCAGACATGGGAATGCCGCTCAGGCTGACAGCCATTTCGATCGGATCGCTGATCTGCTCCTGACGCACTCTCAGGTGAAACGCGAGTTCGTTCAGGGATCCGAGCACCCGGCGGTTGGTTGCCGGGGCAATTAGCACAGGCTGCATCTGCGCCAGTTCGCGGTTCACGATATCCGTCGGAATATTCATCGCCGAAAGCAGCAGCTCAACGGCGATCCGGAGATTTCCTTCGATCGTGGCACGCAGCTCACGCGCCGGCAGAACGACAGTCAGCAATGAACGTTCGCTGGTGGCGAGGACAAGTTGCCGGGGCCCAAGGCGCACCAGATGCACATACCAGTTGC
>CAIMCI010000025.1 GCA_903839465.1 uncultured Pseudomonadota bacterium | reverse complement strand
TCGCACGGATCATGACGCCGGCCTTGGTCCAGGCGTTCGGGGCCGTGTCGGAGGCGATGAGCGCCGTGATGCTGCCGTCGCCGGTCAGAGGCGTCGAGTCGAACTGGAAGGCATCGGCGCCACCGTAGATATCGGCGCTTGCGCCGCTCAGCGTGAACGTCGTCCCGTCGTAGGCGTAGGTGCCGGCGGTCGTAACCGCGCCGATATCGCCGCCGTTGAGGGGGCTCGCCACGGCAGCGGCGGCCAGCGGTCGTAGGGTAGACGCCGCAAGCTGCGGTGTTGCGGTTGCCGACGGGCTCGCGCCGACGAGCGCGTTCGGGGCAGCGACCGCCGGTTGCACGGCTGTCGCCGGCGGCGTCGCAGGTGCCTGGTAGCGTACGCGGTGGACAGCGGTCGTCGCGCCGGAGGTTACGACGTACAGATCGCCGGCGGGGGCGGCCGCGATGCCGCGCACCGCGCCGAGGCCCTCGATGAAGTCGACGACCTCGATCGGGTTGTCGTTGCCGTCGAAGCGAAAACCGCGGATCCAGCCGGCACCGGCGTCGGCATGGACGTAGAGGTTGGCAAGCGCCGGCGGCAGGCCAAGGCTGCCGGTCCAGGCGCCGCCGACCGAGTGCGAGCCACCGAAGAGGCGGCCGCGCACGGTGGCGCCGTTGACCGCGCGCTCACCGAGCGTCAGGGCCAGCGGTGCGCCCGCGGCATCGAAGGCAGACCAGCGGGCCAGCGACCGGCCCTGCCAGTCGAGTGCCGGCCGGGTGCGGATGAACAGGCCGTCGGTGGCGTCGAGGAACGTGCCGGCGCGGCACGGGTTCGGCCAGCGCGGCGCATGCAGCGTGTCGTCGAGGAGCCGTGCGCTGAACGGTACGGTCGGATTGGCGCAAGTGGCCGGGAACAGGGGATTGGCGACCTCGGAATCGGTCGCGGAGGAGCCGGTGAACCCGGCGAGCCGGTTACCGTCGATCCCGTCGTACAGCGGCCAGCCGAAGTTCAGGCGGCCGGTACGCGCGACGTCGAGCGCCTGGGCGCCATCGCGGCCCGGATCACCGATGTAGAGCGTGCCCGGCAGGCCGACGGCCGGTGATGGGCTGCCCGAGTTCGGGCGTACCGTGAAGCGCTCGGGGTTGCGCAGCCCGAGCAGCCAGACACGGGAGCGTGCGGCACGTGGCGCCTTCGCCACGAAGAACGGGTTGCTCGCCACGCCATCGCCGGTTGCGGGATCGAGACGCAGCACCTTGCCGGAAAGCGAGTCGATGCGCTGGGCCCTGAAGGCGCCAATGTCATCGGCCGCCGCCATGAGACCGCCGGCCACCGCGCCCGCGGCATCGGTGGCCGGCGAGTGGCCCACGTCATCCACCGCATCTGTCGACCCGTCACCACACGAGGCAAGCAGCGTGCCGTCGGTGCCGAAGGCGAGGCTACCGGCGCCGTGCATCGCCGCGGTGACCACGCAGCCCGTCGCCGTCGCCTGGCCGGGAACCGATTCCCCGAGCAGCACGCGCCGGCTGGACCGATCAACGGTGGTGGCATCGCGGAAATCGGTCGAGCCGGACGGCTTAGCCAGGGTGTAGCGGACGATGCGGGTGGTCGAGGCGGCGAAGGTACCGAGATGGCCGTAAGGAGGCGTGCCACTGCAGACCGGTGCTCCGACTGCCGGGGAACGGCAGTGGGCGAGGTGGCCGGGATCCACGCTGTAAAAGAGGTAGACGTACCCGGTCCTGGCGAAGGCGGGGTCGAGTGCAAAACCGGTCAGGCCGAGTTCACCGACGGAGCCGACCTCGTCCGACAGGTCGATGAGCGGGCGAGGGTGGGGGTGGGCCGCATCCACGACCCAGACACGGCCGGCACGCTCCCAGACGTACGTGGCGTTGGCCGCGGAGACGGTGACCCCGACCGCGTCATTCCAGGCAGCGCCATCGGGTCGGCTGACCGGCATCACACTGAACCCGGCCGGCATCGTGGCGGCGAGCGCCTGACCTGAGACGGCGAGCACGGCCAGCCAGAGCCCGACGCGCGCAAACTGCCGAATGACCTGTACCCGCATGGACGCCCCCTGCAGCCGTAATCCGCCCGGCCGGCCCGTATCTGCGCCTGAAGTGGGCAGGAATCGGTGGCCGAAGCGTCGATCGGCCCTCCCCGATCGCGACACCGCTTTGTATGGTGATGACGTGTGCAAGTATCATGCCCCGGCGTAAATCTTGTATTCAACTCCGTATCTTGCGGACTATTGATGAGACGGTTCGCAGGCGCCTGTCAAGTTCGCCGACAATAGCGTTCTCAACGGACATAATACGAGGGCATGTGTTTCCCAAACGGCACGGCCGATGCCGATGGCATTAGTTGCCATATTTGGTGCCCTCGAATCTGGGAAATCATCGCCGATGACAAAAGATCAAGCAGGAGTTCCCGTACCAGCCAGCACGCTTCAGCAGGTTGACGGCGGTGCACCTCCGCGCCATTTCGGCAACGTAGCAAGGCGTCGCCTCGGGTTGGCGTCGGAACGCGGTGAGCCAACGTGGTCGTTCGCATTTGTTCTGCTGCTCATTTACGAAGCGTACCTCTACCTTGAGCTGGGCTGGCGCTGGCAGTCGCTTGGCGACCTGAGGCTTCAGTTCTTCATGGGTGCCGTTCTCGGCGTGATCAGTGTCGCCAAGCTTGCAAGCGGGCGAACCCGCGACGTCGTTCCAATTCGCCCCTATGTCATCGCGATGCTTGGCTGCCTGCTCGTGATGACCGTGTTTTCAATTCGGCCAGCACTTTCGGCCGACGTCTTGTGGAAACACGTGCTAGAGCTCGCGCTCTATGGGTTTTTCGTGGCCTCGCTGGTGACCACGGTTGATCAACTCAAGTGGGTACTGATTGTCTTTCTGCTGTGCTTCTTCAAAATGGGTCTCGAAGGGATGATCGGTACGATAACCGGCGAGATGATTTGGGAAAATCAGGAAATTCCGCGACTAAATGGCCCAACACCGATATACCGTCACCCAAATTCATTTTCCGGTACGCAGTTGGGAGCCTTGGCATTTGTATTTGCGTTCTGGCCAATCGCAAATTGGTGGCAGCGTGCTTTTCTGGTGACGCAGATTGTTTTTATATTCAACGTTGTTCTTAGGACGGGATCCAGAACAGGTTACGTCGCGTGTTTTTTCCTCCTCGTGACGGTTTTTCTCAAGGCAAAGAATCGTGGTCGTCTTTTCCTAATGATCTGCGCTGCCGTGATTGCTCTGGGTCCCTTCGTGCCAAAAGCCTACCTAGAACGCGCTTCAACGATTTTTGCGTCGAAATCCGCAGAAAAGGAGGGGTCTTCAATTCTTCTGCGGCAAGAGATTCTTGATGATGCCACCGCGGTTTTTTTGGAGCATCCATTTGGTGTAGGCGTGGCGATGTTCCCGGTTATTCGTGAGCAGCAATTCGGACGCGTTCAAGATACTCATAACCTCTATCTGGAGGTCGCAACCAATCTCGGTGTGATTGGCTTTGTTATTTTTGTGTTGTTTGTCGGATCGATGCTGAAAGTGCTTTCTCAAACATCCGCTCGCTGCGCAAAGTTGGCCGCATCATTAGGGGCTCGCGCTGGGCCTGACTCGGAAGAAGTACCACTTCAGCCCGGCGTCCTTGCACTACAGCAGGACATGCGATTCGTTTCAGCTGTCGCTCAGGCAGGTTTCTACTTCGTAATCACTCGCCTCTATCTCGGTCTTTTCGGTCATGATCTCTACGAAATCTATTGGTGGTTTGCCGCAGGTATTACTACCGTGGTGTGGCGCTTGTCGATGAATTGGGAGCGCGAGTACGGCCTGACCATCGGTCTATCGGGCTTGGGTTCTCGGGAATCCAGGTCTGAGCGCATCGGTCGCCCCACTCAGCGAATCATCGCGCGCCGGGGACTCGACCGTCGGTGAGGCCTAATCGCAAATCGGCCACAAATCGTGACGGGGTCCCGGCCCAGTCTTGCCAATTGGAACTAAAATGCCGCGCTATCGTCCCGGGTCTGGCGCTACCCGGATCCGCAGCTCGTGGGACTGCTCACAGAGGCGCTGATTGCTGATGGCCAAGGGTGACTGGGGCGCGGGCCTGTCGGCCGCGCTGTATCCGCTGTTTGACGCCTGGGATCGTAGCGATCGGCCGGCGGAGTGGGCGCGCCTGTCACAGACGCAGTGGTTGTCGGCGGCTGATCTCACGGCGTTGCAACTGACCCGGCTGAACGCCCTCCTGGATCATTGTCGCAAGACGGTTCCGTATTACGAGCCGGCCCTCTCTGGCGTCGGTCCGCTGCGCAGCCTTGAGGAGCTGCGCCGCCTGCCTATCCTGACCAAGGACGCGATCCGCGCCCACACGCCCGAGCTCATGTCGCGTGGCTTCCCCAAGGACAAGATCAGCAGTGCGAAGACCGGTGGCTCGACGGGGACGGCGCTGACCGTCTACTTCGACCGCCTCTGCGAGCAACATCGCCACGGCGCGGCGCTGCGCACCGATGCGTGGGCGGGCTGGCGACCCGGCGACTGGCGGGGAGCGCTGTGGGGCAGCCCGGAACTTCCGGCGAACCTCAAGCAGCGGATCCGCAATCGTCTGCACGCGCGCCTCGTCTACCTCGATACGATGCGACTTGACGCGGAGTCGATGACGGATTTTGTCGAGACCCTGCACCGGATGCCGGTCAGGGCGCTGTTCGGTCATTCCCATTCGATCTATATCCTCGCGCAGTTCGTGCTGGAGCGGGGACTGAGGCCACCGCCGATCCGCGCCATCGTCTCGACCTCGATGATGCTCCTGCCATCGGAGCGCCAGGTCATCGAACAGGCGTTTTCGTGCCCGGTGTCCGATCGCTACGGCTGCGAGGAGGTCGGACTGATTGCGGCGGAGTGCGAACGCCATCAGGGTATGCATGTCAATGCCGAGCACCTGATCACCGAGATCGTCGATGAGGAGGGCATGCCCTGCGCACCGGGCGTCGTCGGCCGCGTCATCGTCACCGACCTCCTGAACCGGGCGATGCCACTCCTGCGCTACGAGGTGGGTGATCTTTCCTCGTGGGCGACCGTGCCGTGTCCGTGCGGACGCGGTCTGCCGACCCTCGAGCGCATCGTCGGTCGCCAGGCGGACTGCCTGCAGCGGCACGACGGCAGCCTGGTCGCGGGTGTCTCCCTCGTCGAGCGGACGCTGACGGCCATCGGCGGGATCGCGCAGCTGCAGCTGGTACAGGAGGTGCCCGACCGCGTGACGGCGTACACCGTGCTCGGCGCCGACGGCAATGAGTCGACGGTACGCTCGTTGCGCGAGGTGCTCGAGCGGGATCTCGGCGCCGGCATCCGGATCGAGCCGGTCGTCGTGCCGCGCATCCCGCAGGAGCGCAACGGCAAGTACCGCTTTGCGATCCGGCGCTTCTGAAGCCATGGACCCTGCCATGCCGCCTTCGCGCCTCGTATCCGCGACCGGATCCCGCCCATGAGAGTGCTGCCGTCCCGGCTGTGGCTCAAGGAGCGGGTCGGACGCTCGCGGCTGCTGCAGTGGGCTTATGCCACGTCCACCGAGATTGCCGCGCGCGCGCTCGATGCCGCGGGTCGGCCGTTCCTCGCCGCCCGCCTTCTGCTCCGCGCGTGGAAGCACGTCGATGCCGACCTCTTCGGTGCGCGTCGGGCGCATTGGGCGGGCGTGCTGATCGAGCGCCACACGCGGCGCGACGGTGTCTTCCTCGGGATCGCCGACAACGGTTTCTATCGCGACTTCGTCCGCTCGGGGCTCGCCCGCGACCTGCGTGCCAAGTACGGCGAATTCCCGCCCGGCGACAGGGTCCGCCTGCGCTATCCGCGCTCGCCCGACGACCCCGAGCGGCAGGGCGATCTGATCATCCTCAAGTCGCCCGATCCGCTGACCGGCGAGAAGGGCGTGATCCTCGTCATGTACCACGAGGGCATCGAGGCCGCCGCCGCCGTGCTCGACCTGCCGCGCCTCGCGCCGCACTGGACTTTCGTGCTCGAGACCAGCAACTGGGGCTCGGAGGACGCCCGCTTCCTGCCGTATATCGGCGCGGATCTGTCCGTCATCGTCATGGCACCGCGTGCACCCGACGCCGCCTGGCTCAATGCGCTTAAGACGAACCTCAACGCCGTGCAGATCGGTTCCGGCGAGTGGGTGGATCCGGCGACGTTCCAGGCCGGTCGCGACGGCGGGGACTACCTCTACGATGTCCTCATGATCGCCTCCTGGGATCCGCTCAAGCGCCACGAGCTCCTGTTCCGGGCAATCGCCGATTTGAAGGCCCGTGGCCGGCCACTGAAGGTGGGCCTCATTGGCATCCCGATGCGCTGGCGCCGTGACCAGGTCGAGGCGCTGGCCGTACGTTACGGCGTTAAGGATTGCGTTACCGTCCACGAGCGGATCCCGCACGCCGAGGTGGCGCGGCTCGTGCGCCACTCGCGGGTGTCGGTACTGCTGTCGCGCCAGGAGGGCAGCAACCGGGCGGTCTACGAGAGCCTCTTCGCGGGTACGCCGGTCGTTGTCTACGCCCGCCACAAGGGCATCAACCTCGAACACGTCAACCCGATGACCGGGCTCCTGGCCGAGGATGACGAGCTCGCCGACCGGCTGCTCGAGGTCATCGACCACCCGGAGCGTTTCGACCCGCGCCGCTTTGCGCTCGAGAACCTCGGCTACCCCAACGCGGTGCGGGGCCTCAACGCGGCGCTGAAGGAGCGGGCCCTGCAGGACGGCCGGCCCTGGACCCGCGACATTGTCGCCAAGCGCAACGCGCCGAATTCCCGGTACGTGACGCCGGGCATCTACCGCGAGTTCGAGCCCGACTACGCGGCTCTCGCCGACTACCTGCAGCCGCGCGGGTAGCGGACGCCGCCTAGGCCTTGCGCACGCCGAGCGCGTGCAGCGCGCAGCGACCGACCAGCTTCATGGCGAGCGCCGGACTCAACCCGGCGCGCAGTGCGCGGCCGGTATCGGCCAGCGCCCCTGCGTAGTCGTTCTCGGCCGCGAGGCGGTCGTACGCGCGATGCTGGTAGGACGAGTAGAGCGCCTTGCGGAGCACCTCGGGGCGGATCAGGCCCGGGTTCGCGGCCATGAAGCGCCGCATGATGTCGAAGGCCGCGTCGTAGCGGCCGCGCCAGTTGCGCGACATCTGGCCCTCCCAGACCCGGTAGAGGTAGACGGCCTCGTCGACGTGGTAGAAGGTCTGGGTCACCGACAGACGCAGCCAGAAGTCCCAGTCCTCGGCCATCCGCAGCCGCTCGTCGAAGCCACCGGCGATCGCCGCCGCCTCGCGCGTGAAGACTGCCGTGCCGACCGGTATGAAGTTGAACTGGAAGAGTTCCTGGGTGATGTGGCCGTCATGCATCGGCGGCCGGTTCTCGTCGTAGGTGTTGCCGGCGCCGTCCATGCGCCGTAGCACGCCGTAGACGATGCCGCAGCCCGGGTGCCGTTCGAAGAGCGGCAGCTGCAGTTCGAGCTTCTTCGGTAGCCACAGGTCATCGGCATCGATGAGGCCGATGTAGCGGCCGCGACAGAGCGCAAGCCCGGCGTTGCGCGCGCTGCTTAAGCCCCCGTTCGGCTTGTAGTGGTAGTGGATCCGCGGATCCTTCAGGTACGGCGCAACGGCCTCGCGAGTGTCATCCTTCGAGCCGTCATCAATGACGTGCAGCTCGAGGTCGGCGATGGTCTGCCGCTGGATGCTCTCGATGGCGCCGCCGACGTACTTGCCCATGTTGTAGGTGGGCAGGATCACGCTGACGAGCGGGGCGGCCGTGCCGTTCATCGGCGCTGCGGCGGCGCGTGGTCGGCCGTCCTCGGCAGGGGGTCGGGAGCCTGGCGGATCGTGCGCAAACCGGTACCTCGCGTGCTCGTGCCCGGCGGCGTACCGCCCCCGGAATCTGTCAAGAGGCCGCACGGGCCTGAACAGTCCGGGCGGATTATACGCAGGCTTCGGCGGGCCCGCGGGTCCGCCAGCCAGCCACGTTCACCTCCTCGCCGCGCCAGTGCGCCCCGCGGCGCGGGGAACTTGCCGTTGCCCATCCCGTCCGTCGCGGAGTTCGCTTCCGCATCGCCCACGGCCGCCGCCTGTCTCGGTGACAGGGTCGGCCCACGACCGTCGTAGCTGGCCTCGTCGTCGCTTGCGCGACGGAGTCGGCTGGCCGTGAGCGGGTGACCGTGCGTGATCTCGACGGGCAGATCCGCGGGTAGGTGTCGCGCGCCACGAGAAGCGGGCGTCTCGTCGCCTGCCGCGACCCGCACCGCCTGACCGGCACGTACGCTGACCGTCTCGTGCCCGTCCTCGACGCGCGCGAGGCCGTGCTAGGCGGACAGGCGCCGTTTTAGGGCGACGAGCGGCTTCAGGGCGAAGGCCGGCAGGTGGGCGGCCAGCGTGTCGCGCAGGAGTCGTGCCCGGCCCGGCTGCCGGACGAAGGCACGGCGCAGATAGCGGCGGGCCTCGGGCAGACGATCATCGTAGACGGCCTGCAGGCCGGCGTTGTGCTCGGCTTCGGCGAGGCGCCGGCGGACGCAGGCGGCGTCCCCGGCGTCGAGGTCCGGGAATCGACGCGCGATCGTCGTCCAGACGCGGGCGAGGTGGTAGGCGTAGCTGGAGCTGGCCGTGATGTTGCCGCCATGGCCCTTCTTTACGGCCAGCGCCTCGGCTATCGAGACGACGTCGGTGACCCGGGCGAGCCGGAGCCAGAGGTCGTAGTCCTGGGCACCGATCAGCGTCGGGTCGAAGAGCCCGGCGTGGGCAAGCGCCGCGCGGCGCACGACCACCGACGAGGCGAGGATCCAGTTCTCGCGCAGGAGCGGCGAGAACACCCGCCCGGAGGCCACCACCGTGTAGTAGCTGCCAAAGAGCGGCTCGCCCCGGACGCCGTCGACCTCGTGCCGCCAGTTGCAGCAGGTCAGCCCGACGGCCGGGTCCGCGAGGGCCGCCAGGGCGCGCTCCAGGTGGGTGGGCTCCCAGTAGTCGTCGGCATCGAGGAAGGCGAGGTACGGGCTCGTGGAGGCAAGGATGCCGAGGTTGCGGGCAATGGCCGAGCCCTTGGCGGGTCCTGCCAGTCGGCGCACCCGGGAGCCGTACGGGGTGAGCGCACCGTCGAGGTCGTCGGTCGAGCCGTCGTCGATGACGATGACGGCTTCCGGCGGCCGGGTCTGCGCGAAGGCGGTATCCAGGGCCCGGGGCAGGAACGGGGCCATGTTGCGGCAGGGGATGACGACCGTGACCGGGGCAGGGGTAGCGTCCATGGCGGGATCCTACCGGTGGGCGGCGATGGCGTCTCGAACCCGGTCGCAGTCCGGTCGCCTGACGGGCGGTTGCCACGCCCAGGGCTCGTTCTCAGGAGGTGTCCGCCGCCAGCCGTGGCCCGGACAGGCCCTCGGTCGCCGTATGGGCGATACTACGCCGATGTCGCTGCCAGCCAGGGGACCGGTCCGTCCCGCCATCCGCCCCGGTCGCCGGCCAGCGTCCGCCTGCCGCACCCCGCGCCCGCGCCGGCCGTGACCGGCGCGCGTCCATCCTCCGGCCTGTCATGGCTGCTCGCGCCGCTCCTCGGGCTCGTCGCCGGCGGCGTGTTCCTCTACACGACGGCGCGGCTCGTGACCTGGTCCGAGGTCACGGCCAGCCTCGGCCACGGTGACTGGGCGCTGTCCCTGCCGGCGCTTCTTGCCGGGGTCGCGGCCTTCATCGTCGCCAAGGCCCGCCGCTGGCGTGCGCTCCTCGGCGATCCTGCCGGTATCGGCACCGGGACCCTCGTCCGTCCCGTCGCGGTCGGCCTCCTCTTCAATGCCCTCGTCGCCCACAGCGGTGAGTTTGCGCGGGCGCTCGCGCTCAACCGTTCCCGTGGCCTGCCGACGAGTGGCGTGCTGGCCGGCATCGCGGTCGAGCGGCTCTTTGATTTTCTGGTGGTGCTGCTCTTCGGGCTCATCGCCGGAGGGCTTACCGAGGTGCCGTCGGCGCTGCGCCGACCGTTGCAGCTCGTGGCGCTCTTTTCGCTCGGGCTCGGCATCGGTGTCGCGCTCGCGCTCTTCGCGCCGACGCTCCTCTCGCGCCTCACCGGGTGGCTGACGCGCTATCTGCCGGCGCGTCCCGGCCGCTGGGTCGAGAGCCAGGTCGGCCATGCGCTGGAGGGGCTTGCGCCGCTGCGCGAGGCGCACCGGCTGCCGGTGGCGCTCGCCTGGTCGGTCGTGCAGTGGAGCGCCATCGTCTGGTGTGTCGTCTTCTGCGCCCGGGTGCCCGGCATTGCGCTGACGGCGCCGATGGCGGCCCTGGTCCTGATCGGCATCGTGGTCGTCTTCACGCTGCCGAACGCCCCGGGGTATCTCGGCTCGACGCAGGTCGCGTTCCTCGCCGTGCTGGTGCCGCTCGGCGTCAACAAGGAGGCGGCGGTCGCCGCGTCCTTCGTCTATACCTTCGCCGTCGTCGGTCCCCTGATGCTCGCCGGCGTGGCGGCGCTCGTCTGGCCGGCGCGCCGGGACTGACCTGCGGGGCAAATGCGCCGCACGGCCGCCACCCGAATTCCGGACGGATCGGCGGCAGGCTGGCAGGAGTCCGTCTGTCCGTTGCACTTTGTTGTCATAAATGACAACATACGGTGATGGCAAAGTCGGGTACCGGACGGTCGGCGACGGGCGGCGCCGCGGTGGCGGAGGGCGTCAAGGCCGCGCTCGCCCGGACGATCGTCGAAGCGCTCGACCGGCAGGGGCTGACGGTGCGCGAGGCCGAAGCCCGCACCGGCCATGCGGCGGCCGATTTTTCGCGGCTACGCAACGATCAGCTGCAGCGCTTCAGCATCGAGCGGCTGGTGGAGATCGCGAGCCGACTCGGGCAGCGGCTGGAGATTTCCGTTCAGGTGTCGGCTCGTGATCCCGGAGCTCCCTTGCCCGAGTCACTGACGGTCCACCTCAAGGCGTTGCGCGCCCTGTGCCGGCGGTTCGGCGTCCGACGACTTGGCGCCTTCGGTTCGGTACTTCGCCCCGACTTCGACCCCGAACGCAGCGACATCGACATGGCGGTCGAGTTTGGAACCTCGCCGCAGCATGGCCCCGCGGAACAGTATTTCGGCCTCAAGGAATCCCTGGAGCGTCTGCTGGGCCGCGCGGTCGACCTGGTCGAGACGAGCGCCATGGACGATTCGCGCCTGAAGAGAATCATCGAGCGGACCCGGGTTCCGGTCTATGAACAAGCGCCCTGACGTCTACGTTGAACTCGCCCTGAAGGCGCTGGAGCGTGTCCCGCGTTTCCTCGCCGGGCGTTCGCTCGACGCCTACCTTGCCGACGAACTGTGCCAGTCGGCGGTCGAGCGGCAGCTGGAGATCGCCGGGGACGCACTCGGTCAGTTGCGAAAGCTGGACCCGGAGCTCTTTGCGCAGGTTCCGGAGGGCGCCCTCATCGTCGCTTTCCGCAATGTACTCGCCCACGGTTACGCCACGCTCGATCATCGACGCGTGAACGACGCGGCGACCCGGAAGGTGACGGAACTCACGCTGTCGCTGCATCGGTTGCTGCGGGAGCTGCCCGAAGGCACCGGTCGATAACGACGGGTCACCGGGCGGGCTACACGCGCCGGCCCGGCCGGTGCCCGCTGTGAGCGACCGGCTTCCCGCTCAGCCCGTCGCGGCCGCGCTCCCCGGCCGTGGCGCCCACTCGACCAGCGTCAGCTGCCGACCGGCGCGTACGTAGTCGACCGGCGCAAAGGCACCGTTCAGCGTCCGCTTGAGCGCGCTGTCGCGTTCGACCGCGCCCGCGCCGCGTAGCACGACGAGCACGCGGCCGGCGCCGGCGAACGCCGCCGGCATCGCCTCCTCGGTGAGCAGGGTCGATGGCACGAGCAGCGCCTGGGTCCCGAATTCCGCGGGCACCGGCGTCACGATCCCGGTCCGGACGCGGTAGGCCGCCCGCGCCGGCAGCGCGCCGTGCAGGTAATAGGAGGCGACGGTCAGCGTGTCTTCGAACTCGAAGACGACGACGGTCCCGGCATCGCTCCGCGCGCGAAGGGCGGCGGTCAGCGCCGGCCAGTCCTCGCGCATCTCGCCCGTGGCATCGAGCACGGCGCCGGTGAGCCCGAGACCCGCGACGAGCGCGGCGAGCACGGCGCCGGCGAGCGGCGGGAACTCGACGAGGGCGACGGTCTGCAAGAGCGCGAGCGGCACGAGAACGGCGATCAGCGAGCGCGGGATGAGGAGCGACACGGGGCCCAAGGACGCGGCGAGGAGGCCGAGGAACGGCAGGATGCCGGAGGCAACGAGCAGGAGCGCCGCCGGCCGGCGCGCCGGCCGGCGCCAGAGGACGACGGCGCCAAAGGCCGCCAGCAGCAGGCAGCCGAGCGACAGGGCGTGGGTCAGCAGATCGCCGCGCTCGAGGAAGGACGGCCCGACCAGGATGTCGACGGCCGAGGTCACCGAGTCCCGCGTCAGGCGACCGGTCCAGAAGTCGGCGCGGATGACGCCCTGGCGGTGCAGCACCGTGCCGACGATCGGCAGGCAGCCGACCGCGACGACAAGCCCGGCACCCAGGAGGCGCAGGCACGCGACCCGGCGAAGATCCCGCCGGATCAGGAACGCTGCCGAGACGAGGCTCGCGCCGAAGACCGCCGCCACGCTCAGCAAGCCGACGTACTGCGCCCAGGCGGTCAGGAGGCCGCCGGCGGCCAGCGCCGCGAGCGAGGCGCCGTCGCAGGGCCGGCGGTGATCGAGGGCCACCGGCGACAGCGCGCGCAGCGCGCCGAGCGTGAGGAGGGCGGCACCGGCGAGTTCCAGGGCATAGGGGCGCGCGTCGTAGGCGTGGCGCACGGCGAGCGGCAGCGTGGCGGCGAGTGCGGCCGCGTAGAACGTGGCGAGGTGCGTCGCGCGCGCGCGCACGAGGTAGCGGGCGGCGGTGGCGGTGAGGGCGAGTGCCGCGAGCGCGGCGACGAGCGACGGCAGGCGCAGCGCCACCTCGCTCTGGCTGAACCCAAGGGCGAGCCGGACGAGGCTGTAGTAGAGCGGCGAGTGGTTCTCGTGGGCCGGCAGCCACGTCCAGAGCGCGGCCCACGGGAGCGAGCCGAACCACCAGCTCGCGCCCTCGTCGAGCCAGAAGGGCCGGCCGAGGGCGACGAGGCGCACCCCGAGGGCGGCGACGAGCGCGGCCGCGATCACGACGTGCGCGAGGCGCAGCGGCCAGGGGGCGGGGCGGGCGGATGGCGTGGTGCGGAGCATGCGGCGTTCTGCGTCGGGACGGTGCGAGCATTAAAGCCCGCGCTGGTCGCTGCCCGGGTGATGGGACCGTCGCGAGTCTAGCCGGCCGCGGGCCGTGCTGTCGCCACCGGCAACGGTCGCGCGCGCCTGCCCTCAGTCCTCGAACGGGTCCTTGAGATAGGCGGCCATGACGCGGGTATGGCCGGTAGCCTGCGCCAGGTCCTGCAGCACGTCGCGCCAGCCGGCCTTCTTCAGGAACGGCAGCACCTCGACCCCGGCCATGGGCTTGGCGAGGAGATAGCCCTGCGCCTGGGTGCAGCCGCGTCGCGACAGCGTCTCAACCTGCTGCACGGTCTCGACTCCTTCGGCGACGACTTCGAGCCCGAGGCTGCGACCGAGCGCGATGACGGTGCGGCAGATCGCGAGCGCGCCCTTGTCGTCGGGCAGGTCCTTGACGAACGAG
>CAIMCI010000024.1 GCA_903839465.1 uncultured Pseudomonadota bacterium | reverse complement strand
CGGTGCCGAGCAGATGCGCATGCTGCGCCGGATACCCAAGATCCTGCGGTTCATTCCCGGAACCGCGCAGGATGTGCGGGCATACTTCCTGACCCTGCAGTACTGGCTTGCCGGTTCCGACGACAACATCACGAATCTCGTTCGTGCGCTGGTCCTGCGCTACGCGCGCCCGGAGCGGCGTGCGGGACTGATCGGCAAGGCCGCGGATGCTCCGGTCGAGTACCCGGACGTCGGTCTCTACCATCCGCGTGCGCGTGCGCGGATCACGCAGTCCGTGGACGATCTGCCACACGCGAAACCGGATCTCGCAGGCACCGTCGGCATTGTCGTCCTGCGTTCCTATGTGCTGGCCGGCAACACCGCCCATTACGACGGCGTGATCAGCGCCCTTGAGGACCGTGGCCTTCGTGTGCTGCCTGTGTTCGCGAGCGGCCTCGATTCAAGGCCGGCTATCGACCAGTTTTTCATGAACCGGGGCGTGCCCGTCATCGACGCCCTGCTGTCGCTGACCGGATTTTCCCTGGTTGGCGGGCCGGCTTATAACGATGCATCGGCGGCGGAGGAGGTCCTGGCCAAACTCGACGTCCCGTATGTAGCGGCCCACCCGGTCGAATTGCAGACGCTGGAGGACTGGGCGGCTTCCGAGCGGGGGCTCCTGCCGGTCGAAAGTACGATCATGGTCGCCATTCCGGAACTCGATGGCGCGACAGCACCCATGGTTTACGGCGGGAGGACGTCGGCAAGCGGCAAGCCGTGCGTGGGCTGTGACCGCGGCTGCGTCTTTCCCGTCAGCGACGGGGGCCGCGACATGCAGACCTGCGCCGAGCGCGCCGACATGCTGGCGTCACGCGTTTCCCGGCTTGTGTCGCTGCGCCGAGGGGCGCGCGCGGAGCGACGGGTCGCGATCGTCATGTTCAATTTCCCGCCCAATGCCGGCAATGTCGGCACCGCTGCTTATCTTTCGGTATTCGAGTCACTGCACGTGCTTCTGACCGAGATGCGCGCCGGCGGCTACGGCGTTGATGTTCCGGCGACGGTCGAGGAGCTGCGGCAGGAGATCCTGCACGGCAACGCGGCGGAGTTGGGGGCGGTCGCCAACGTCGCGGTTCGAATCCCGGTCCAGGATCACCTGCGCCGCGAGCCGTGGCTGGCCGCGATCGAAAAGCAATGGGGCCCGGCGCCCGGCCGGCAGCAGGCGGATGGCCGCACGTTGCACGTCCTCGGCAAGCAGTACGGAAACGTCTTCGTCGGCATCCAGCCCTCGTTCGGCTACGAGGGGGATCCCATGCGGCTGCTGTTCGAGCGCGGCTTCGCACCCACCCATGCGTTTTCTGCGTTCTACCGGTACCTTCGCGAGGACTTTGCTGCCGACGCAGTCCTTCACTTCGGCACCCACGGCGCGCTTGAGTTCATGCCTGGCAAGCAGGCGGGCCTGTCCGGCAGCTGCTGGCCGGACCGGCTGATCGGGAATCTGCCGAACGTCTATCTCTACGCCTCGAACAACCCGTCCGAGGGCGCGATCGCCAAGCGCCGGTCGGCGGCGACACTCGTCAGCTACCTCACGCCGCCGGTCGCCGAGTCGGGTCTCTACCGGGAGCTTGGGGAATTGAAGTCGGCGATCTCTGCCTGGCGGAGCACGGAAGCGCGCGCCGACGACCGCGCGGAGCTTGACGCCGACGTGCGCCGCCTCGCCATCGCCACCAGGCTCCTGCCGACCGACGTCGAGGGCTGGCAGGCGACGGAGCAGTCGGTCTGCGACCTGGCGGCCAAGTTGCTCGAACTTGAGTACACGCTTATCCCGCACGGACTGCACGTGCTCGGCCGGGTGCCGTCGCGTGCTGAGCGGGTCGACTTCCTGCTCGCCATCGCCCGTAGCGGCGCGGTCGAGTCGCCGTCACGAACTGTGGTCGAGGCGATCGCAGACGGCAACTCGCCGTCCGCCGCCGAGCTCGGTGGGGTGGCTGATGCCGTGGCTATGGTCGAGGAGTTGCAGAGGATCAATACCCTGCTCCAGACCTGCGGTGAGCTCGGTGGCGTCATGGCCGCGCTCGATGGTCGTTACGTGCGTCCGGCGCCGGGTGGAGACTTGCTCCGCACCCCGGACGTGCTGCCGACGGGGCGGAACCTGCACGGTTTTGACCCGTTCAGGATCCCGAGTGCGTCTGCGCTGCGCGACGGTAAGCGGCAGGCGGAACGCCTGCTCGCCCGGCGCGCCGCCGATGGCGGCGCCCTGCCGCGCTCCGTGGCGGTCGTCCTGTGGGGCACGGACAACCTGAAGACCGAGGGTGCACCGCTGTCGCAGGTGCTGGCGCTGATGGGCGTACTGCCCCGGTTCGACGGCTACGGTCGACTGGCCGGGGCCTCCCTCGTTCCGCTCACCGAGCTTGGCCGGCCACGCATTGACGTGATGGTGAGCCTGTCGGGTATCTTCCGTGATCTCCTGCCATTGCAGATCAAGATGCTGGCCGAGGCCGCCTACCTTTGCGCATCGGCGGACGAGCCGGAGGAGATGAACTACGTCAGGGCAAACGCTCTCGGCTATCAGCGGCAGCACGGCTGCGACCTCGAAACCGCGGCTCTTCGGGTTTTCGGCAATGCCGATGGCGCGTACGGATCGAACGTCAACAACCTGATCGAAAACGGCGGCTGGTCGGACGAGAGTGAGCTGGCCGAGACCTACACCCGGCGCAAGAGCTTCGCCTTCGGCCGCAGCGGCAAGCCGCAGCCGCAGCAGGCGCTGATGCAGTCGATCCTGGCCGGCGTGCAGGTGACCTACCAGAACCTGGATTCCGTGGAACTCGGCGTGACCTCGGTCGACACCTATTTCGACACGCTCGGCGGCATCACGAGCGCCGTCCATCGGGCGAGCGGCGGCGAGAGTCCGGTGGTCTACATCGGCGACGACACCCAGGGCGAGGGCGTCGTGCGCACGATCTCCGAGCAGGTTGCGCTCGAGACCCGCACCCGGACCCTGAATCCAAAGTGGTACGAGGGCATGCTGGCGCACGGCTACGAGGGCGTCCGTCAGCTCGAGGTCCACATCACGAACACGATGGGCTGGTCGGCAACGACCGGCGACGTCGCGCCGTGGGTCTACGAAAAACTTGCGGAGACGTTCGTTCTGGACGAGCAGATGCGCCGGCGTCTTGCCGAGCTCAATCCTGTGGCATCGGCCAAGGTCGCCAACCGGCTGATCGAGGCTAAGGAACGCAATTTCTGGTCGCCGGATGACAGCATGCTCGATGCTCTGCGCAACGCAGGCAGCGAGCTGGAAGACCGCCTCGAAGGTGTGATTGAAGGAATGGCCGCATGAATGCAGTAACCGTCCCCGTTTCACGAGTCCAGGTCCGCGGCGCGCGGGCCGACGGCGAGGGCAGCGTTCAGGTGCCGCTCGATCCCGAGGTGCGCATCGGCAATGCAAAGGTATTCGCCGTTTACGGCAAGGGTGGCATCGGCAAGAGCACGACCTCGTCGAACCTCTCGGTGGCCTTTTCAAAGCTCGGCAAGCGGGTCCTCCAGATCGGCTGCGACCCGAAGCACGACTCGACTTTCACGTTGACCAAGCAGCTCGTACCGACGGTCATCGACATCCTGGAATCGGTCGATTTCCATGCCGAGGAATTGCGGCCCGAGGATTTCGTGTACGAGGGCTACAACGGCGTGATGTGCGTCGAGGCAGGCGGGCCGCCGGCCGGCACCGGCTGCGGAGGCTACGTGGTCGGACAGACGGTGAAGCTCCTGAAGGAGCACCGTCTTCTCGATGACACGGACGTCGTGATATTCGACGTGCTGGGCGACGTTGTCTGTGGCGGATTTGCCGCGCCCCTGCAGCACGCGGACCGGGCTCTTATCGTCACCGCCAATGACTTCGACTCGATTTTTGCGATGAACCGCATCGTCGCGGCCATCCAGGCGAAGTCGAAGAACTACCGCGTGCGGCTCGGCGGCGTGATCGCCAACCGCAGCGCCGGTACCGATCAGATTGACCGGTTCAACGACCGCTCCGGCCTGAAGACCATGGCGCGGTTCCCGGATCTGGATGTCATCAGGCGCAGCCGCCTGAAGAAAGCGACTCTGTTCGAAATGGAGGACTCGCCGGAACTCGCGGCGGTGCAGGCGGAGTACCTGCGTCTCGCCCAGACATTGTGGGATGGCGTCGATCCGATGGTCGGCGTGTCGCTCAAGGATCGCGAAATTTTCGACCTTCTCGGGTTTGACTGACGGAAGGCTTGACCAACCATGAGCAAGAATCACGGCTATGCGCTGCGGCGCGACGAGATCGAGACCTACTTCGATCGCACCGCGGTCGAGGCGTGGCGGCGGCTGACGTCGACCGAGCCGGTCAACGGCATTCGGGCGACGGTCCGAGCCGGTCGGGACCGGATGCGCGCGACGCTGCTGTCGTGGCTGCCTGCCGACCTGCACGACGTACGGGTCCTCGATGCCGGTTGCGGGACCGGCGCGGCGAGTATTGAGCTTGCGCGCCGCGGCGCAGCGGTCGTCGCCATCGATCTGTCGGCCCAGTTGGTGCAGCTCGCTCGCGAGCGGTGCCCGGTGGATCTTGGGTCCGGTTCGGTCGACTTTCGCGTCGGGGACATGCTCGACACCGGCATCGGCGCCTTCGATTACGTGATCGCGATGGATTCGATCATCCATTACGGACCGGACGACGCGGCGCGCGTCCTTGCCGGGCTTGCCCGGCAAACCCGCCGTTCGGTGATCTGCACGTTTGCGCCGCGCACGCCGTTGCTCGCGACGATGCACGCGGTTGGGCGTCTCTTTCCGAGTTCATCCACCCGCGCACCGGCGATCGTGCCGGTCGGCTTTGACACGCTCAGTCGCAAGTTTCTGGCCGCGGCGGGACCGGCCTGGCAGACGGGCCGCACCGAGCGGATATCCTCGGCATTCTACAAGTCACAGGCTCTGGAACTCGTCCGGAAATGACCGGCGATACCAAATCCGCAGCGTTGACCCGGCTACTCCCTGGCCGTGCGCGCCTGGGTCCGGCGTGGCTGCCGTTTGCGGACGCCGCCAGCCCGGAGCTGCCCTTACCGCAACTGCTGCGGCTGTCGCTGTTCCAGGTCTCTGCCGGGATGGCTACGGTTCTTCTCATCGGCACGCTCAACCGCGTGCTGATCGTCGAGCTCAGGGTGCCGGCCTGGCTCGTGGCGGCGATGGTGGCGCTGCCCCTCGTATTCGCCCCGTTCCGGGCGCTGATCGGATTCCGGTCCGACAATCACGTGTCGGCCTTCGGCTGGCGTCGCGTTCCCTACCTCTGGTTCGGGACCCTGATGCAGTTCGGGGGCCTGGCGATCATGCCCTTCGCGCTCATCCTGCTGTCTGGCGACTCGCGCGCTCCTGCCTACGTGGGTCAGATCGGGGCAGCGTTCGCCTTTCTCCTGACCGGGGCGGGTATGCAGACGGCGCAGACGGCAGGACTCGCGCTCGCTACCGACCTTGCGTCCCCCGCGTCCCGGCCGCGTGTGATCGCACTGATGTACGGCATGCTTCTGCTCGGCATGGTGGGCGCGGGCCTCGCGTTCGGGCAGCTGCTCGCATCCTTTTCCGAGCTTCGCCTCATCCAGGTCGTTCAGGGCTCGGCACTGGTCACCATAGCGCTCAACACGATTGCGCTGTGGAAGCAGGAACCCCGTCGCACGGAGCGGGCATCAGCGAGTGTCAAATCGTTCGCCGAGACGTGGGAGCAGTTCCTCGCCCGTCCCGGTGCGCGCCGTTTCCTGCTGACGGTGGCGTTGGGCACGGCCGCCTTCAACATGCAGGACATCATCCTCGAGCCGTATGGCGGCGAGGTGCTGCGCTTGTCGGTCGGTGCGACGACGACACTGACCGCGGTACTGGCGGTGGGAATGCTGGTGGCGTTTTTCATTGCCGCACGGGCGCTCGACCGCGGCATGGACGCCTGCCGGCTGGCGGGCTACGGCGCGCTCGTCGGCGTGTTCGCCTTCTCGGCGGTGATCCTCGCTGCGCCGCTCGACGCGGCATGGCTCTTCCGGTGCGGCGGCGCCGGCATCGGGGTCGGTGCCGGGCTGTTTGCGGTGGCAACGCTGGCCGAGGCCATGCGCTACGAGCGGACCGGCGATAACGGGCTCGCACTCGGGGCGTGGGGTGCCGTGCAGGCGGTGGGCGCCGGAATTGCGATCGCGCTCGGTGGCGGCCTTCGCGACATCGTCGCGCATTCGGCCGATTCAGGTTCGCTCGGCTCGGCGCTGGTCGGTTCCGCCACCGGCTACAGCGCCGTGTACGTGATCGAGATTGTGCTGTTGTTCGTCACCTTGGCGGCCATCGGGCCGCTGATCGGTGTCAATGCCGGCCGGGAACGCGTCCCCCCATACCGCAGCCTCGATGGCGGCGTGGTGGCGGACGTCTAACGATGATTGGCTCCGCACGGGGAGGTTGATAGGTATGAAATCGGCAACGTCTTACATCGACATGGCGCAGATCCTGCTCTACGCATTCTGGATTTTCTTCGCCGGGTTGATCATTTATCTGCGTCGCGAGGACAAGCGGGAAGGCTACCCTCTCGAAGCGGACCCGAACGACCGTCCGCGGCGGGTGACTGTTCAGGGCTTTCCGGACCTGCCGCAACCGAAGCGCTTCCTGCTGGACCACGGCGCCGGCGTGGTGTTCGCACCAGGGCCGGCCAACGAACGGGCGGACCTCGCGCTGCGGCCGAAGCACCGGCATCCGGGTTCGCCGATGGAACCCACCGGGAATCCCATGCTGGACGGCGTCGGACCCGCTTCCTACTCGCTGCGCGCGGACCGGCCGGACCTGACGCTCGAGGGCGCGCCGAAGATCGTGCCGCTACGGACGGCGCCGGAGTTCTTCGTGCCGAGCAGCGATCCCAACCCCATCGGTATGCCGGTCTACGGCGCGGATGGTCGCGTCGGTGGCGTTGTCCGCGACGTCTGGGTCGATCGCGCCGAGCCGCAGGTTCGCTACCTCGAGGTGGGCGGTGATGGCGATGCAGCCTCCGTCCTGGTGCCGATCGGCTTTGCGGCCATCGACGGCGGCGGCCGGGTCAAGGTGCAGGCCATACTGTCAACCCAGTTCGCGCAGGTACCACGTACCAAGCATCCCGAGCAGGTCACGCTTCTCGAGGAGGACCGGATCTGCGGTTACTTCGGCGGCGGTACGCTCTACGCGACGCGCTCCCGGCAGGAGCCCCTCGTATGAGCGACGATCATTTCGAGCCGGTATACGGACTGCCTGGATTTCTTCCGGCGGGCGAGAAGATACTCTGGCAGGGTGCGCCGGATTGGAAGGGGCTTGCCTTCCGGGCCCTGCGCGTCCGCGAGGTTCTCGCGTACTTTGCCTTCCTGGTCGTGCTCGAGCTCGTGCGCCGGCTGGGGGCCGGCGACCTGCAGGCGTCGGCCTTTTCCGGGCTAGCGCTGACTGCGGTCCTTGGCAGCGCGGCGTGCCTCGTGCTCGGCGTGATTGCCTACCTCAGCGCGCGCACGACGGTCTACACGGTCACGAACCGGCGCGTGGCGATTCGTACCGGCATCGCCTTCACCTTTACCATCAACCTGCCGTTCGTGCTCCTCGACTCGGTCGATGTCGCGACGCGCCGGGGTGGGGACGGTGACGTCCTGCTGACGCTCGCGCGCAGTGAGCGCCTGAGCTACGCGATGGTCTGGCCGAGCGTCCGGCCGTGGCACTACCGTTATCCGCAACCACTCCTGCGGTGCATCCCGCAGGCGCAGCGCGTGGGGGAACTCATTGCCCGTGCGGTCGCCGAGAGCGGCGCGACTGTCAGCGTCCGGCGCCGCACTGAGGCGGAGGTCGTGACCGCGCCTCCGCGCGAAGCGGTGGCCGCATGAGCGCGGTGTTGCCGACGGCGCGCGTCGAGCAGGTGCCGCGCGGCGCCCTGATCGCAGCCGGCGTGCTGATCGCCATGACGATCGTGCTCGCCCTGACGGCGCGCCTGTCGGGCGTCGGAGTCACCCGACAGCCCGACGTGGCGGTGGTGTCGGCCGTCGACGTTTACTTCGCCGACCGGTCCGACGGCACCGTCGTCGTCACCCGGGCCCCGGACGGCAGGGAGGTCGGAGTGCTGGCCCCCGGGACGAACGGCTTCGCGCGCAGTACGCTGCGCGGCTTCGTTCGCGAGCGCAAGCGCTCGAATATCGACGGGTCGATTCCCTTCACGCTGACCCGGTGGGCCGACGGCCGGCTGTCGCTGTCCGACCGGGCTACGGCGCGGCATGTGGACCTCGACGCCTTCGGTCCGACCAATGCCGAGGCCTTTGCCAAGCTTCTGATAGCTGGAACCCATTGAAGGAGCTCAAGTCATGAGCAGCACCGTTGACGAGCACACGTCGCCCGACCTGACCCGGATCCTGTCGACCGAGGATGCGACGCGGGTGGCCAAGCAGAACACCCTCCTGACGCCGCGCTTTTACACGACCGATTTTGCGGCGATGGATCGTGTCGACGTCGAACCGGTCCGCGGGCAGTTCGACGCGCTGATGGCCGAGTTCGAGCGCGACGTCAACCGGGATCACTTCCAGCGCACCGATGACTTCGCGGCCGAACTCCGCGAACTGCCGGAGGAGCTTCGCCAGGAGTTCCTCGATTTTCTCGTCAGCTCCGTCACGGCGGAGTTTTCGGGCTGCGTCCTTTATAGCGACATCAAGCGCAAGTGCACCAACGAGGACATGAAGCTGCTGATGGGCTATATGGCGCGCGATGAAGCCCGCCATGCCGGTTTCATCAACCAGGCACTGAAGGATTTCGGGCTGGGGGTGGACCTCGGCTTTCTGCGCCGCGACAAGAAGTACACGTTCTTCAAGCCGAAATTCATCTTCTACGCGACCTACCTGTCCGAGAAAATCGGCTACGCCCGCTACATCTCGATCTACCGGCAGCTGGAGCGCCACCCGGAAAAGCGATTCCACCCGATCTTTCGCTGGTTCGAGCGCTGGTGCAACGACGAGTTCCGCCATGGCGAGGCATTCGCGCTCCTGATGCGGGCGGATCCGACGCTGTTGCGCGGCGTCAATCGGCTGTGGATCCGCTTCTTCGTGCTGGCGGTGTTCGCGACCATGTACGTCCGTGACCACCGGCGCCCGGTCTTCCACGAGGCGCTCGGCCTCGATCCGACCGACTACGACCGGACGGTGCTGCAGATCACCTCCGACATCACCAAGCAGGTGTTTCCCTTCACGCTGGCGCTCGATGATCCGCGCATGCGTGCCGGGTTCGAGGCGCTCCGCCGGCACGGCGACGCCTCGGAGGCGGCCAAGGCCCGGGGCGGTGTCACCGGCGGGCTGCTCCGACTCTGGCACGGCGCGTGCGCGGCGGTGACATTCACGCGCCTCTACATGCTGCCCGTGCGTCCGAACGACGTGCCTGCGGACGTGCGCATGGCGCCGGCCTGGTAGCCGGCTGACACGGGGAGGCGGGATGACGGTGGAGTTCGCGCTGGGAGCCCTGTTCGCGGTCGTCGCCTGGTGGGTGGCGACCGGGGTCATCCTCTATCTCGACGGCCTGCCGGTCCGAACCTACGGGACGTCGATGGCGGGGGCGACGCTCGTGGTCGCCGCGGGCATCGCCGGTGTGGCCTCGTGCTCGGACCGGCAGACCGTTGCCTCTGCCTACTGTGCCTTTGCCAGCACCATCGCGATCTGGGGCTGGGTCGAACTCAGTTTCCTGACCGGGTTCATCACGGGACCCCGACGCACGGCCTGCGCCCGCGGCTGTGCTGGCCTTGCCCACGCAAGGCACGCCACGGAGGCGGTCCTTTACCACGAACTTGTCATCCTCGGGTTCGCGGCACTGCTCGCCCTCATGACGCACGGCCGGCCCAACACGGTCGCGCTTGAGACGTTTCTCGTGCTGTGGGTGATGCGCCTCAGCGCCAAGTTCAATCTCTTCCTGGGCGTGCGCAACCTCGGCGAGGCCTTCCTGCCCGAGCATCTCGCCTACCTCGGCAGCTTCCTGCGCCGTCGGTCGATGAACCCGCTCTTTCCGGTGTCGATGCTCGCCGGTGCGGCGGGCGCCGCCGTCATCGCGCATCGCGCGGTGCTGGCGGACGCCACGCCGTTTACGGTCACCTCGGCAGGCCTGCTGTCAGCGTTGCTGGCGCTGGCCGTGCTGGAGCACGGATTCATGATGCTGCCATTGTCACTGGACGCACTCTGGGGCTGGGGCTTTCGCTCCCGCACGGAGTCCGCCGCGCGGCCGAGGATCTAGCGTATGGAACGATACAGTCGCTCTCCGGTTCCCTTGCTCGACTCGATCAGCGGACCGGCGGCGCTGCGCGAGCTGGACGAGGAGGCATTGCCGACGCTGGCGGCCGAGCTTCGGCAGTTCCTGGTCGAGACGGTTGCCCGTTCCGGTGGTCACCTAGCTGCCGGGCTCGGTACGGTCGAGCTGACGGTGGCACTGCACTATCTCTACGATACGCCACGCGATGCGCTGGTCTGGGACGTCGGTCACCAGTGCTATCCGCACAAGATACTGACGGGCCGGCGCGGCCGCCTGCATACGATCCGCAAGCGGGGCGGGCTCTCGGGGTTCCTGCGGCGGGACGAAAGCGAGTACGACAGCTTTGGTGCCGGCCACTCCAGCACGTCGATCAGTGCGGCGCTCGGCATGTCGCTCGCCAACGACCGCCTTGGCGGCGATGCGCGCGCCGTCGCGATCATCGGCGACGGCGCGCTGACCGCCGGGCTTGCCTACGAGGCGCTCAATCACGCGGGTGCGTCCGGCGTCGACCTGACGGTGGTGCTCAACGACAACGAGATGTCCATCTCGCCGAACGTCGGTGCGCTGAACGAGGCGCTGGGACGTGCGCGGCGGGGCGATGCGACCGCCGCACGGGCCTGGTTTGGCGCCCTTGGTTTTGACTACACGGGTCCGGTCGATGGTCACGACCTGCCGCTGCTGCTCGGGGCGCTGCGCGAGGCGAGGGGCGGCCGCGGGCCGCGCCTGGTGCACGTGCTCACCCAGAAGGGCCGCGGCTACCTACCGGCCGAGCGCGAACCCATCCGCTACCACGGCGTGACGCCCTTTGATCCCGAGGTCGGGATCGTCGCGGCCCGAAGTGCCGCGCCGCCGACCTATACCCAGGTCTTCGGCGACTGGCTGATCGATGCCGCGGAGCGCGACTCCCGGGTCGTCGTGATCACGCCGGCGATGCGCGAGGGCTCGGGGCTCGTCGCGTTCGCGGCGCGCTTCCCGGACCGCTACTTCGACGTCGGCATCGCCGAGCAGCATGCGGTGACGCTGGCCGCGGGTCTGGCCGCCCGCGGCATGCGCCCGGTGGTCGCGATCTACTCGACGTTCCTGCAGCGGGCGTACGACCAGCTCGTGCACGACGTCGCGCTGCAGGGCCTGCCGGTGCTGTTTGCCGTCGATCGCGCCGGACTCGTCGGCCCGGACGGGGCGACCCACAACGGCTGCCTGGACCTCAGTTTCCTGCGCTGCGTGCCCGGCCTCGTGCTGATGGCGCCGACGGACGGCGACGAACTGAAGGAGATGCTGAACACGGGCCTCGCGCTCGACGGCCCGTCGGTCGTCCGCTACCCGCGGGCCGCGGCGGCCCTGCGGCGGGCGATGCCGGCACGCGGTACCGTGCGGGTCGGCAAGTCGACGCTGGCGCGCGTCGGTGAGCGCGTCGCCCTCCTGTCGTTCGGCGCGCTCGGGGACGTCGCGCGCGAGGCCGCGGAGCGGACCAACGCGACGCTCGTCCACATGCGCTTCGTCAAGCCACTCGACGTGCGCCGGCTGCGGGAACTGGCGCGCAGTCACTCGCTCCTCGTGACGCTCGAGGAAAACTCCGTCCTCGGCGGTGCGGGTGCGGCCGTCGCCGAGTTCCTGGCCGGTGAAGGTCAGCCGGCGGCGCTGCTCAGGCTCGGCGTACCCGACCAGTACGTCGAGCACGGCACCCGCGAGGAGTCCCTCGCCGATTGCGGGCTCACCGTCGAGAGCGTCGTGGCGAGGGTGCGTGCGGAGCTCGGCGCCGAGGCCGCGCCGCGCCGTCGCCGCGAGGCGAAGGCCGCCGTCGGGCCCTGGCTGCTGCCGGCCGAGATCGGCTAGGACGCCCGGGTCCCCGTATCCGCGGTCCGGTCGCTGGCGGCCGGCAGGCTCGCCCGCGGCCGTCTCAGCCGACGCGCCGCCAGCGGTGGCCGGCAGACTCCGTGGTGCCGATCGCGTTCGCAGTGCCTCCGACCGGCCGGCCGCAGCGGCAGCGTTCCGTCGCCGCCGGCTGCCGGTCGGTCTCGGTCAGGAACTCCTCGAGCACGCGGTCCTTGGCATCGGCGAGCCCCGCGGCCAGTTCGTCGTCCTCGACGTAGAGCGCCGCGAGCACGTCGGTCAGCATCGCGCACATCCGCTCGCACTGGTCCGCCGAGAGCAGTGTCAGCCGCCAGCGTGCCGAGCGGCAGGCGTCGACCAGAACCAGCAGTTCGAGCCGCAGGATCGGCGCGCGCAGGGCCAGGTCCTCGTCTGCGCTGGGGCCTGCGCGGCCGAGGTCGTCATCGAGGACGGCCAGTTCGCTCCAGATCCGGGAGCAGAGGTCGGCGTAGGCCTCGCGGAAGGCCGGCAGCGGTGCCGGAACGCGGGGCGGGGCGCGCTCACCGGCGTGTTCCGTTGGGTCGTCCCGGTCTGCGTGAGCGAGCATGCGAGTCGATCCTCGAGTTTCGGTCGCCAATCAGAGAGTCCGTGAGCCCGGTCCGGGCCGCTGGCCCCTGCCGATAGAGACGGCAGCGCGCCGGGTTTCTTGACATAGTGCGGGACGCGGATGACCGGTTCACGACCGAATCGCTGCAGTACCGGGACGGCGCGCCCGCTCCGTTGCGTTCGCGCTACGAAATCAGCGGTCGACTGAACCGGACTCGGCGGTGGCGCCCGCCAGTGCACGGTCTGTCCGGACCGGTCCGGGAAACGCGCTTGATCCGGCGCTCAGACCAGCACGCTTGGCACCGGTCGACGGAGCGAGTAGGGCATGAGGGGCCCGTGGCCGAAGCGGACCACGAGATCGGGTCGGGCGTTTGCGAGCCCCAGCGATGCCGCGAACGGCTCGCGGACGCTGGCGACCTCGACCGGCTGGTTCAGAAAGGCGGTCCGGATGCCGAGGGCCGTGGCCTGGAGGGCAAAGCGCTCGTAGCAGCGGCCGACCTCTACCCACGATGCGCGGTCGACCGACCGCCCGACGAACACCGCAAGGCCGGCGGAGCTGCGAAGCTGCCGGGCGCACTTGTCGTTCTCCGGTGCCCGGCGGTACAGCCAGCCGAACGCGGCGCGGCCGAGCCACGTCGGGACGGCGGGGTTGCCGGTCGTCGCGCTGGACAGGCCGTCCCCGGTCGCGAGGGCCTCGGCGCCGTTGAAACGGACCCAGTCCCGCAGCTCCCGGACGAACAACGGATCCGCCATCTGCGCGGTATTGGCCTCGATGACGTACGCGAGCACCCGCTCCATGGCCGGCTGGCCCGTTACAAAGAGGAGGCGGACGGCCTCCGAACTGCCCGCCCGCTCGAGAGACGCCAGATCGGACGCGCTGAGTGCCCGGCCGTCGTAGTCGTTGCGCGAGCACTGGCGCCCGGCGATCGCCCGAAAGAGCGGGGACTCCGTCGCCGTGACGGGCGTCAGTGCGAGGCGGATGGCCCCGTCCGTGGCGTCGACGCGGACCTCGGCCCGCCTGCCGTGGGCGAGGGCGGCCTGGACGAGGTTCTCGGTGGCGCAGCCGAGCGACACCCACACGTGGTGTTCATCGGGATCGACCGCGGGGCACAGGCGCGTGCGGTCCGCGCGCAGCACGATGGCGTCTTCGCCGAGGCCGAAGGTCCAGCACTGGGTGTTGTGACTCGACGGGGCGAGCGTTGCGTGGCGGACCAGTTCGCGCTGCAGGGCGGCCCCTGCGCTCACGGCCGGACTCCCGGCCCCGGCTTGTCGCTCGGCGGCGGCGGCGCGACCGACGGCGTCGGGTCCGGGCGTGCAGGCCGGGGCCAGTGCGGCGCCGGCGGCCGCCAGCGGTGCGGCAACCACGAACTGGCGGCGGGTCAGGGGCGGCATGACCGGATGACTCCTGGCAGCG
>CAIMCI010000023.1 GCA_903839465.1 uncultured Pseudomonadota bacterium | reverse complement strand
CGCCCTGCGCGCCGGCGGCCGCATTCGCAAAGAGGAAGTCGAGCGCCCAGAGCGCCGAGCCGAACGCGTCACTGATGCCGGGGGCGCCGCCGTTGTAGAAGGAGTTCGCCTCGCCGAGGCGAAAGCCGCCGGCGATCCCGTCCTTGCCGACGATCGATGCCATTTCCGTGAGGACCGAGGCGAGGCGCGGATCGGGCGAGAGCAGGAAGTCCATCGTCGATGCCGCGCTCTGGCCGTCGCCCCGGTAGTAATGACGCGTCAGGAGCTCGATGTGCCGCGCCTCGTCACGGGCGAAGGGCGCGGTGTAGGCGGCGTCGTCGATCGCCGTCGCCGGGCCGATGTAGGTCGCGACCGCACCGGCGGGCAGCGTACCGCCGATTTTCGCGGCGGCGATGGCCTGGTCGATCGCCCTCTTGTAGAGCAGCCAGCGGGCGTGGAACTGCGGGTACGTGTAGCCGGGGACCTTGCCCGGGTACTCGTCGGGCTCGTTGCCGAGCTCGAAGCCGGCCAGCCGATCGCCGAGCGCCTTCATCGCGTAGACCGCCTCGTCGGCGACCGCGGCTGGGTCGGCGAATCCGACGGGACTGGTTGCCTCGTCGAGGAACTCGATGCCGTAGATGACCTTCCAGCCGGTCGCCCGCAGGAACCCGCCGAAGCGGTCGACATCGGCGCGGGCAATGACGCCCGGCTGCAGGCCCGGGCCGATGGCGAGCCAGCGACTGTGATCGACCGAATTGCCACCGACCCGGAGGAGACCCGGGCCGAGCCGGTGGAAGAGGGCGACCATGTCGGCGTCGGCCGCACTGAACAGCGCGGTCGCAAGCTTCGACTTTTCGTAGCTCAGGCCCGCAAAGTCGCCGGACAGCGTCGCGAGCGGCGGGCCCTGCGCCGGCGTCACGGTCACGACCGCGCTGCCGTCGAGCACGGGCAGCGTGTAGGTCCGCTGGCGGACCGAGGCGGGCGAGTCGGCATCCGTTACCGTGAGGCTGAACGCGTAGAGTCCGGGCGCGCCCGGCGTACCGCTCAGGCGGCCGCCGGGGCGGAGGGTCATGCCCGGCGGGAGGCTGCCGGCCGTGACCGACCAGGCGTAGGGACTCACACCGCCCTGTGCCGCGAGGCCGAGCGTGTAGGCCGTGCCGCGCGTGGCCGTGGGCAGGACCGCGGCCGTGACCAGGACGAGCGGCCCGGGTATCAGCACCGGGGTCGCCGGCGAATCGGCGCTTTCGCCGCCGCTGTTCAGCGCCGAAACAACATAGAAGTAGGTCGTGCCGGCAACGGCCGTGGTATCGAGGTACGGGGCCTTGACCGCCTCGCCGAGCACGGTGAACGGTCCGGTGCTGCTGCCGGCCCGCTTGACCCGGTAGCGATCGGCGCCTGGCACGGTGCTCCACGACAGTACCACTGCCGCCGCGCCGCGCACCGCGGTCGGCGCCGCGGGTCGACCCGGCGCCGCCTGGCGCGGCGTGACGCCGATGTCGGCCGAGTAGGCGCTCGCACCGGCCGCGTTGACGGCCGCGATGCCGTAGAAATACGTCGTGCCGTCGGCGAGACCGGTGTCGTTGAAACCCGGACCCACCGGTGCGCCGACGACGGCGTACGGGCCGCCGGTCGCGGTCGCGCGACGGACCCGGTAGCTCGCCGCGTTGGCGTCCGGCATCCAGCTCAGGTGCGCCACCGCATCCCCGGGCACCGCCGTGAGACCGGACGGTACCGCGGGCACCTGCACCGCCGGCACCGGTGTCGCGGCGACCGGCGACGACGGCGGACCGGCGCCCGCGTCGTTCACGCCCCGAACGCGGTAGGAGTAGGCCGAACCGTTCTGCAGGCCGGTGTCGAGGTAACCGAGGTCCGCGACCGTCGCGAGCGGCACGAACGTTGCGCCGCCGTCCGCCGAGCGTTCGACGGAATAGCGCGTTGCGCCGATGACCGCCGTCCAGGTCAATGACACGCGGGCATCGCCCGCCGAGGCTGCGAGCACCGGCGATCCGCCCGGCGGCTGCAGCGTCGCCACGGGGGTTGCGGGCACCGGTGCGGACGGGGCGCTGCTGCCGGCGCTGTCGATGGCCGTGACCTCGTAATAGTAGGTCGTGCCGTTCACGAGTCCGGTGTCATGGATCGCGGTCGAGGTCAGGTTGGCGACCGTCGTGTAGGCGCTGTTCGGCCAGGCCGCGCGCGCGAGCACGTAGCCCGTGGCGTTCGCACTCGCGTTCCACTGCAGGCGGGCGTCACCGTCGCCGGCGGTCGCGACGAGCCCCGTCGGAGTCGCGGGCGGCAGCACGACCGGCGGCGGTGTTACGGCGGCGCTGCTCCCGCCGCCACCGCCGCAGGCTGCGATGCCAGACGCGACGAGGACGAGGACTGCGACCATCACCGCGGAACGGAGCACGGATATGCCGGCACGAATTGCCATTCTGGATTGCCATTTCATGACGGTCCGGTAACGGACGCGGTCATGACCCCTAGGTATTTGATTGCACCCTAGCGCGGTGACGGGAGGAGTAACTCCCAAAAGCCGGTGCGCCGGACGAACGCGCAAGAACGCCGGCGGTAACGCGTACGGACGTCACCGGGCGTCGTCGGCTCCTCGGCCCAGGCATCAAGGCGACAGGTTGAGCCTGCGCAGGAAGGCCTGGTAGCGCGGATCCCCGACCATGCCCGCGAACGACGGATCGCCTTTGATCATATAGGTGTCCGTGCCGTGCACCCGGTAGGTCAGATCCAGCCACGCCAGGGCCTTGTCTGCCTGGCCGCGGTACGCGTAGATCGAGGCCACGGCGAACGGCCAGCCGTCCTTAAGGTCATGGGCGGCGCGCTAGTGCGGCATCGGATTCCGCGCCGCGACCCAGCGAGTGCAGAGCCATGGCCGAAATGGCATCGCGGCCCTCCGCAACGTCGAGCTGGCGCGCTTCGTCGAGCGCGTCAGCGGCCCGACCCTGACGCAGCAGCGCGAGCGAGAGGAAGTAATGGAGGGTCTGGTATTCCGGGCGGATCTGGATGGCCCGGCGCAGATGCTTTTCCGCGCCAACGTAGTCGCCTTCGCGCAGGAGGACCCGGGCACCGAGTACGAACTCGGCGAGCTGCGACAGCGGGTCTATCGCCAGCAGTTGCTCGCTGAGCTTACGGGCGCGCGCAAAGTCGCCGTCGATGGAGTAGATGGTGGCGCCGAGGAAGAGCACCCACGCGTCGGTGGGCTCGAGTGCGAGCGCCCGGTCGATTTCGCTCCGGGCGCGGACCCAATCCCATTCGTATCCGGCGGTCACGGTCGCCAGTGCCGCGTGGGCGGTACCGTTGGCGGGGTCGAGCTCGAACGCCCGTTCGGCATGCTGTTTCGAGGCGGCAAAGGACTCGGCTGCCGGCGCCCAGCCCTGGAGAAGGATCGCGCCGTAGCCGATCGCGAGTGCGGCCTGGATCTTCGCGGACTTGGGCTCCAGCCGCTCCGCCTCGTGCAGCGTTGCCACCGCGCGACTCATGTTCTCCTGCGTCAGCGAATCCGCCAGCTGAATCCCGCGCAGGTACAGGTCGTAGGCCTGCGGTGACATCCGGTGCCGCTCGGGTTCGAGGTCGGCGACGGTCAGCTTGAGGTAGCGGGCGAGGTCGGCTGCGATGCTGTCCTGCAGCGTGAATGTATCGGGCGTCGTCACGTCGTAGGTCTTCGACCAGCGGGGCGCGCCGTCGCGCGTCGCCACGAGCTCCGCCGAGACCCGGACCCGATCGGCCGAGCGGCGGACGCTGCCCTCAAGCAGGTAGGCGGCCCCGAGTGCCGCGCCGATCCGGCGGGGATCCTGTGTCGCGCCGCGAAACTGGAACGAGGACTCGCGGCCGATCACCTTGAGGCTCGGGATGTGCTGCAGCTCGTCCAGGATCTCGACGGCGAGGCCGTCGGCGAAATACTGCTGGTCCTGCTGACCGCTGAGGTCGCTGAACGGCAGCACCGCGACCGACAGGTCGGCGGGCGAGGTTTGCCAGCGCTCGCGGAAGGTCTGCCACCCGACAATCGCGGCAACTGCGGCGAGCAATAGCACGCCCACGAACACAAGCGGCCGCGCCCGACGCCCCGTCCCGGCGGCACTGTCGATCACCGGTGAAGCATCGCGCGCCGGGGCGGAGACGGAATCGGGTACCGCAGTCGACGCGACCGGCTCGGGCTCGCTGACGGCGTCCACCGGCGGGGGATCGGTCTCCGGACGGTGCCCGCCCGACGGGGTCTCGCCCTCATGGTGGCCGACCGGCACGACCAGCCGATACCCGCGGCGTGGGACGTTGACGATCACCCGGTGCGCCTCGCCATCGTCATCCAGCGCCCGGCGCAGGGCGGCGATCGACGTATACACAGAGTCCTGGGTGACGATGACGTCCTTCCAGACGGTCTCCAGCAGCTCGCGGATGCTCACCACCCGTCCGGCGTTCTCGGCGAGGTGCACGAGTACGCGCATGGAGCGGGGCTCGATGCTGACCGCCTGGGCGCCGCCCCGGCGGATTTCACCGCGTTCGGGGTCAACCTCGTAGGGACCGATCAGGAATGGGGCATTCACGGGCTGTCTCGGGCGGTTGTGCGACGGGCGGCAAGCCGCGCCGAAGTATAGCGATCCGGGGCACCGGGTGCCGGGGCCGGTCCCCGAACGTTTCGCCGCCACGCATCGACGGGTTGGAGAATCCACTAACCCACTGAAAAGTTGAAACTTCCAGAACCCTCAGTGTTGTCCTCAGGGATCCTCAGGGATACCTCAGCCGGACCTCAGGACTTGACCCGGTCGGACGGCGGACAGTTCGCCCCGAGCCCGGCGGGTACCAACCCCTCGGGCCCGAGACACCCAACACGGAAGCTACCGGGAGACCACCATGAGCCACCAGACGCACCGCACCACGCTCCGCTTTGCGCCGATCCTGCTGCTGACCCTCGCCCAGACCGTCGGTTTCGCGACCGTCGCCCACGCCGGCGGGAAGCCCGGCGCGGGCATCGGAACCGAGAGCGTCGAGGTCACGCTGGCGGACCTCAACCTCGCGACGCCCGAAGGGCAGGTCGAGGCACAACGCCGCCTCGCGGTCACGGCCAAGCGCCTGTGCCGCGAGGTCGTGAGCAGCCGTCACATCGAGGCCAGTGTCGCCCTCGCAGACTGTATCCACGACGCCCTGACGCCCGCGATGGCGAAGGTCAGCCGGCTCGCTGCCGCTACCGCCACGCCGCCCGTCGCCCTGTCATCGACCAAGGCTCCCTGAGTCCGGGATCCGTACCCGCAGGCCGGATTGCCATCGACGACCCGTCGATGCGCGATCCGGCGCATCTCGAAACGCCATCACCGTCCAACACACCAACGCTAGGGAAAATCATATGAAGAACTTGCATCCGTTCCGTCTCTCCCACAAGGGCAGGTCGTCGATCACGACGCGCCTGCATGCGGCCACGGCCGTACTCGGCGCGGGAGCCGCGCTCGCGGCAACGTCCGCCCACGCGGGGCTCGTCTCCGCCGACGGCGGTATGGCCGTATATGACTCCACCACCAATCTGACCTGGACGTCGAATGCCAACCTGTTCGCCTCCCAGTACGGATCGCTCGCGACCATCATCGCCGATGCCAACGGCGCGAACGGCGGTGCGGGGCTCTCGACCGGGATCGTGAAGGCAAGCGACTTCAACAGCTCCGGGACAATGACCTGGGCCGGCGCCAATGCCTGGGTGTACTACCTCGATGTCACGGCCTATGGCGGGTCCACGAACTGGGCGTTGCCGACGACGGTGGACAACGTGACGAGTCTCGGTTACGCGAACGGCGTCGGCACGAATCCGTCGCCCTCTTCGAGCCAGCTCGCGCAGCTCTTCTACGGCGGTCTCGGCCAGGTGGCGGTGCAGTCGATCAACACCACGCACAACGCGGCGTACGCGCTTTTCAGTGGCGTGCAGAGCGGGACCTACTGGTCGGGCACGCGGCTGGGAGGAACCCAGAACGCCTGGTCCTTCGACACGGGTTTCGGCAATCAGGCCTACGGCAACATCGTAGGCATCGGCTATGCGCTGGCCGTAACGCCCGGTGCGATCTCTCCCGTTCCGGTCCCTGGCGCGGTTTGGCTGCTCGGCAGCGGGCTCTTCGGCCTCGTCGGCGTCAGCCGCCGTCGGCTGGGGGCCTGACCGGACGACCCGCGCCCGATCGGGAAGGCCGCCCCGAAGGGCGGCCTTCCCACGGTCGGGGTGAGGCACTACAGGCGTGCGCCTCCGTCCGGATTTGCATTGAACATCAACGAGAATCACCGGGAAACAATCTGATGAAACACTTTGTCCTGGCCTTCCTCGCCCTCGGCGGTGTCATCGCGGCCGGCGCCGCGCAGGCGTCGCTCACGTCGGTGGATGGCGGCATCGGCGTTTACGACTCCGTCAACAACGTGACGTGGACGTCGGACGGCAACCTCTTCAAGACCCAGGCCGCCGCCGATCCCAATCTCGTCGCCAAGATCATCGCCGCGACGGCCGGCAAGCCCGTGATCGGCTCGATCAACTGGTCGCCGAACCTCTTCCAGACCGCGAACGGCGCCATGGCGGGCTACGCAGCGCTCGCGTGGGTCAATTACCTCAACGTCATCAACTACGGCGGCTCGAACCAGTGGTACCTGCCGACCACCGTCGACAGTTCGGCCAGCTTCGGCTATCCGGACGGCAACACCGGCAACCCGGCCGTCACCTCGAGCCAGATGGCCCAGCTCTTCTACGGCCAGCTCGGCATGGTCGCCGGCACGCCGCTCTCCGCCCAGCACAACGGCAGCTACGCGCTCTTCAGCCAGATCCAGGACTCGGTCTACTGGTCCGGTACCGCCTACGGTGGTGACCCGACCTATGGCATCGCGTGGGAGTTCTGGACCTTGCACGGCCTGCAGGACCTCCAGACGTCCGGCAGCAACGGCCGCTTCGCGATGGCCGTCACCAACGGCCAGCTCGGCGCCGTGCCGCTGCCCGGCAGCGCGTGGCTGCTGGCGAGCAGCCTCCTGGCACTGGGAGTCACCACCCGCCGGTGCGCACCGAGGCCGATCACCCGACCGATCAGTGGCCCCGGGGGCCCGTCATGACGCTCTCGCGGCAGGCCTGCGCGGCGCTGCGGGAACGGCGGCGTCGCCAGATCGGCACGTCCCTGCGGGCCGACGCCTTTGCCGAATACCGGCGCCTGCTGCAGGCGCCGGGACTGCAGTACGACGAAGAGCGAGCGAGCTGGATCGCCGCGCGCTATGCCGATGTGCGGACGATCCTGCTCGATCCCGAAACCTTCTCGTCCCAGCGCACGCTGCACCCGGACGGCTCCGTGGACGAGGTCGCGAGCGGCGGCATGATCGGCCTGGATCCGCCGCGCCACCGCCAGCTGCGCTCGTTGCTTGCCAAGGCCTTCACCCAGCAGCGCATCGCCGCGCTCGAGCCGCGCATTCTCGAGATCACCGATCGCCTGCTGGACGGAATACAGGGACACGACTCGGTCGATCTCGTCGATCGACTGTCCTTCCCGCTGCCGGTCACGGTCATCGGTGAGCTCCTCGGCGTGCCGCTCGAGGACACGGGTCGCTTTCGGGAATGGTCAGCGACCCTGCTCGGCAACGACATGACGCGGCGCGCCGAGGCCTTCGGACGCTTTGCCGACTATTTCGAAGCGCTGGTCGTAGAGCGGGAGAGGGCGCCAGCCGACGACCTGATCTCCGCGCTCATCGGCGCCGAAGTGGCCGGGGAGCGTCTCGAACGTCGGGAGATCACGAGCGCCTGCACCCTGCTGTTGGTGGCGGGACACGAGACGACGACCTCGCTGATCACGAACGTACTCTGGTGCCTCGACGAGTACCCCGACGCGCGCCAGGCCGTCGCTGCCGATCCCGGCCTTCTGCCGGGCGCCATCGAGGAGACCCTGAGGATGCGCTCCGTCGTGCACTACATG
>CAIMCI010000022.1 GCA_903839465.1 uncultured Pseudomonadota bacterium | reverse complement strand
CGTCGGCGTCGGCAGCACGGCGGGTCTCGCCCGCCTGACCCGCACGCGGTACTTCGCGCCGGCCGCGGGCGTCATCGTCCTCGCCGGCGCGATGCTGACGGCCTATACCGCAATCAGCGCCGCGTCGGACCCGTCGCACCACCGGCACGGCGCGTTCACCGCCGCACCGCACCGGGCCGGTCTCGGTCACTGATCCGCGCGCGGCCGGTGCGGGGGCTTCCGCCATCACCGGGTCCATGAAATAGTCGGGCGGTCGCGGATCGCCGCCGCAGCGGTCCGCTCATTCCCCTCGGACGGATGTCAGGAAACCGAATGAAACCCACACGGCGCCTCGCGCTTGCCCTCCTCACTGGCTTCATCGCGCTCGCCGGCTGCGGCGGCGGCGGCGGCGGTTCATCGACTCCTCCACCACCACCGCCGGCGGCACCGACCATCACCACGCAGCCGCTGGCGCAGACCGTGAACGCCGGCGATCCGGTCACCTTCTCGGTCGTGGCGACGGGCGCAACGTCCTACCAGTGGCAGCGCAACGGGGCAGCGATCAGCGGGGCGACCGGCGCGTCCTACACGCTCAACCCGACCACGACCGGCAACAACGGCGACGCCTACACCGTGGTGGCCTCCAATGCCGGCGGCAGTGCCACGAGCAGCTCCGCGGCGCTGCGCGTCACCGGCCTCTCGCTGATTGCCGGCCAGCTCGGCGGCACCGGCTACGCCGACGGTCCGGTCAGCCAGGCCCGCTTCTGGGGTCCGGCCGCGCTCGCGCTCGATGCCGCGGGCAACCTGTACGTGTCGGACTACAACGCCATCCGCAAGATCGTGCCGGCCAGCGGCACGACACCGGCGACGGTATCGACGGTGGTCGGCATGCCGCGGACCTGCGGCTCGCAGCTCGGTATGGGAGCCTCGGCCCTGCTCTGTTACCCGGTCGGTCTCGCGATCGGGCCGGACGGCGGTCTCTATGTGCCGGACGACTACTACCTCAATGCGATCCTGCGCATCGATCCGGCGACGCTGGCCGTTACCCAGTACAGCACCGGCCTGAACTGCGCCGGGCCGCTGGCCTTCGCGGGTAGCACGCTCTACGTCATCGACACCTGCGCCGGGCCGGCGGGCGTGTTCAGTGTCGCCGCGAATACCGCGACGCCGTTTTCGGCGACCGGCTCGCAGTCGAGCGCCTTCGCCGTCGATGCCGCGCAGAACCTGCTCGTGGCGACGGGGCCGGAGCTCAACCTGATCGCACCGAGCGGCGCCGTGACACTGCTCGCGGGGAGCAGCACGGTCGGCTCGGCGGACGGCACCGGTGGCGCGGCGCAGTTCGGCTGCGCCTTTGATCCGGGCGGCCCGAACTACTTCACGACGGCTGCCGGGATCGCCGGCGTCGCGGCCGCGCCGGGCGGGATCTACTACGCCGCCGACTACTGCAACAACACGATCCGCAAGATCACGAGCGGCGGCGTCGTCACGACCCTCGCCGGGCAGGCGGGCAGTGCCGGTGAAGCCGACGGCACCGGTGCGGCAGCACGCTTCTGGGGACCGTCGGCGATGGTCGTCGATCCGGCCGGCAACCTCTACGTCGCCGATTACCTCAACGGCCTGATCCGCAAGGTGACACCGGCCGGCGCCGTCTCGACCTACGCGGGCCAGCACTCCAACGCGGGTTACGCCGACGGCCCCGGTGCCGCGGCTGCCTTCCGCTACCCGGGTGGCATTGCGGCCGACGGCAGCGGCAACCTCTACGTGGCGGACCAGTACAACGCCGTCATCCGCAAGATCACGCCGGCCGGGGTGGTGAGCACCTACGCCGGCGTTCACGGCCAGCCCGGCCTCCTCAACGGCGCCTCGACCTCGGCACGGTTCAACCAGCCGCGCGGTGTCGCCGTCGACGCCGCCGGTAACGTCTACGTCGCCGACACCGGCAACCGGATGATCCGCAAGATCGATACGACCGGCATGGTCACGACGCTCGCCACCGTGCCGCCCGGCAGCGGCCAGGTCGTTCCGAAAGCCGTGGCGGTCTCGGCGGCGGGCGACGTGTACTTCACCGGCAACCAGGGCGTCTACGCCGTCGCCGGCGGTACGGTCAACCTGATCGCCCTGCTGCAGGGCGCTTACGCGATCACGGCCGGATCCGACGGTCTGCTCTACGTGGGTACCGACATCACGCCGTCGAGCAGCGTCGTTTCGGTGACGACGACCGGCACCAAGACGACCATCGCCACCAGTGCGGGACTGGGTGCGTTGACCGGCATCGTGCTGGCCGGGGATGGCAACCTGTACGTCGCCGATCGCGACTCGTCCGTGATCCACAAGATCGCGCCGGCCACGGGCGCGACCACGACGGTCGTCGGCAGCACCGCACTGCCGCTCGGTGCGGCGCTCGGTGGCCTGCCAGCCCGCCTCGGCGGGCCAGCGGGCGTTGCGCTCCTGTCCACGGGCACGCACGTCTCGCTCGCCGTGACCGAGTCCTACGAACACGCGGTACTGCGCGTCGACCTGCCTTAGACCGCCCTGATGGCCGGCCGGTCGCGATCGACCGGCCCCGGGGCGGCGGCAGGCGCCGGGCGCTACCCCGCGGGACGGACGGTCCGCAACCAGACGCGGGTTACAGCGTGCTGACAGTGCGGGAACGGGACACAGGCGCCGGCGCGGCGCGGCGCGGGCGACCGCATCGGCCGCCATTCGGCCTAACGTCATTGCCTGCGGCAGTGCG
>CAIMCI010000021.1 GCA_903839465.1 uncultured Pseudomonadota bacterium | reverse complement strand
GCGACCTCGGCATGGGCCGGCGATTCGATCGGATTGGAGCCGGCCATCACGTTGCGGTTGACGTCGCCGCAGGTCGCGATCGTGTCGAGGAGCGCGCGGTTGATCTGCTGCATGGCAGGCTTGAGATCGCCCTTGCCGATGCCATGGAACTGGAAGGTCTGGCGGGTGGTCAGGCGCAGGCTGGCATTGGCGTGTTCGCGGGCAATCGCATCCAGCGCGAGCCACTGCGCGCCCGTCGCGACGCCACCGGGCAGGCGCACCCGGACCATGTAGCGGATCAGGGGCTCGAGCTTGCGCTCGCGCCGTTCCTCGCGGACGTCGCGGTCGTCCTGCTGGTAGCTGCCGTGCAGGCGGAGAAGCTGCTGGTCGTTGTCGCGCAGACCTCCCGTGGCGGCGTCGGTGAGGCTCTCGGCAATCGTGCCGCGCAGGCCGCGGCTCTCGGCCTTGACCTTCTCGATGGGGCTCAGTTCAGCCATGGTTCAGTAGACGTCCTTCGCGTAGCGGTGACCGGCGCTCAGCTCGTCGAGGTACTCGATGGCGTCCTCCTCGCTGCGCCGGCCGTGCTGCGTGACGATATCGAGCAGGGCGCGGTGCACGTCCGGTGCCATGTGCTCGGCGTCACCGCAAACGTAGAGGTGGGCGCCGCCCTCGAGCCAGCGGAAAAGTTCCGCGCCCTGCTCGCGCAGGCGATCCTGGACGTAGACCCGCGTGGTCGCGTCGCGCGAGAAGGCGACGTCGAGACGCTGCAGGCGTCCCTTCTTCAGCGCGTCCAGCCATTCGCTCTGGTAGAGGAAATCGCGCTCCCGGTGCCGGCAACCGAACACGAGCCAGTTGCGGCCCGGCGCGCCGTCCTGGGTGCGTGCCTGCAGGAAGCCGCGAAACGGGGCTACGCCCGTGCCCGGCCCGATCATGATCACGTCGCGGTTGCCATCCGCCGGCAGCCGGAAACGGTGGTTGGGCTCGACGTAGGCCCGCACGGTCCGTCCGGCGTCGAGCGCCGCGAGCTGGTAGGAGCTCGCGCCGACGCGCCGCGCCCCGTCGTGGCGGTAATCGACCAGCGCCACGGTCAGGTGCGCCTCGTCGCTGACTTCGCGGCGGCTGGAGGCAATGGAATACAGGCGCGGCGACAGCGGATTGAGCGCACGCACGAGGCCCTCGGCGTCCCAGTCGGTGCGAAAGCGCTGCAGGAGGTCTGCCACCTGCAGCGATTTCAGCGCGGTGCGAAGTTCACCGACCCCGGGAGGTGCGAGCCACTCGGCGAGCGGTGCGGCTGCCGTGCGCCGGGCGAGTTCGGCGATGAATGGCCGGGCGAGGCGCGTGACTTCCCGGCGCTCGCCCAGCCAGGTCGACAGCGGCAGCGACGTGCCGTCGATGGCGACCGGCGTGGCGCCGTCGAGACGGGTGAGCTCGAGGATTTCCGTGACGGCGTGCGGCGGGTTTCCGGTCCAGAGGCCGAGCGCATCGCCGGGCTCGTAGGCGAGCCGGTCGTCCGGCAGCGCGAACTCCAGGTGCCGCACGTCCCGCTCGGCGTCATCGGTCGTGAGGCGCTGGTTCGTGATCAGTTCGATCTCGAGCGGCTGGTCGCGGGTGGCATGCACCGGGGTTGCCGCGCGCAGTGGCGAGACGACCGCGAGGCGCGGCGTCGAGGCGCCAAGCTCGGCGCGGGCGAGGGCCACTGCCTGCTCGATCCACGGCGTGGCGCGGGCGTCGATATCGACGTCGCAGTCGACGCGCTCGGTCAGTCGGGTCGCGCCGAGGGCAGCGAGTTTCTCGTCGAGCTGGCGGCCGGCCACGCAGAACTGCGGGTAGCTCGAATCGCCGAGGGCGAGCACCGCGTAGCGCAGCGCGCTGACGTCGGGCGGCCGGCGGCCGTTCAGGGCCGCAAACAGCGCGCGGGCATCGTCCGGCGCGTCGCCATCGCCGTGCGTGCTGACGACGAAATAGGCGAGCTTCTCGCGGCCGAGGTCGCGCACCGCAAAGTCCGCGGCCGATACGACGCGGGTGGCGAGGCCCGCGGCTTCCAGGGTCTTGCCCAGACGGTCCGCGAGCCGCCGTCCGTTGCCGGTCTGGCTCGCGTAGAGGATCAGTGCGCGTGCCGCCTCAGCCGCTGGCGCGGCCGGTTCCGCTGCGCCGCGCGGCGCAGCGCCGCCGTGCCGGGCGCGTTCCCGGGCAAGCGCCGCGGCATAGCCGCTCACCCAGTGCAGGGTCGTCGGATCGAGATCCCCCAGCAGAGCATCAAGCCGGTCGGCTCGCTCGGTGTCGAGATAGAGGCCGGGCGCTTGCATGGTCAGGTCCTCAGCAGAGGTAGAGCCTCATGCTACGGATGGGCCGCCGCTGCCGGTACCGCCGCCTCGTTATCGGCACATAACCGAAAGGCACCTCGACGCCCGCGCGTCGTGCGCGCGGCAAACCGGCATCGGCCCATAACTTTTCGGCCGTGTCGCCTGCGGTCCTTCCGGCCTAGGATTCAGATCGGCCCCCGGCAATCGCGTCGATTCGAATCCTCCGCTCCTCGTGTAGACACCCCGTGGACGCGAGCCGGGGAGCCACCAACCCCCGCTGGCCTTGTGCCCCGCCCGTCAGGGCGCGCGACGTGGCGCCGACGGTGCGGCGTCGGCCAGCGTCTGCTCGCGGTTCCAGCGCTCGAAGAGCTCGGCGACGAACTCGACGAACACGCGGACCTTGGCCGCGGTGCGATGCGCCTTCTGGTAGACCACCGAGACCGGCGGGCCGTCGAGGGCGGTGCCGGGCAGGACGACCGTCAGCCGGCCGCGCGCAATGAGGTCCTTGACCACGAGATCCACCGTCTGGATGACGCCAAGGCCGGCGAGCGCGGCCTGCAACGCGCCCTCGATGCCGTTGAACGAGACCTGCGTCGGCAGGTTCAGGCGCCGGAGCTGCGTGCCGGAGTGAAACACCCAGTCGCGCGCGCTGCCGCCGCCGGCGGCCGTCTGGCCGATCAGGCGGTGGCCGCGCAGCGAGTCGATGTCGCCGATCGGGCCCGAACGCCTGAGGTACTCCGGCGCGGCGCAGGTCACGAAGCGCGTCGTGCCGATGCGCCGCGCGATATGCCGCGGGTCGCGGCGGGCGACAAAGCGCACCGCAACGTCGACGCGCTCGGCGCCGAGATCGACGACCCGGTCGTTGTACTGAATGTCGAGGGCAAGCTTCGGGTAGCGGGCCGCGAAGGCCGGCAGCTCCGGCAGCAGCAGGTAGCGGCCGAACATCGCCGGCATGTCGACCCTAAGACGCCCCTCGGCGCTGTCGCGCACGCGGCGCATGTCGTCGTCCGCGGCCTGCAGCTCGTCGAGAATGCGGCGCGTACGCGCGAGATAGGCCGCGCCGTCGTCGGTCAGCGTCACGCGACGGGTGGTGCGGGTCAGGAGCGTGACACCGAGGTGGCGCTCCAGCGCCTGGACCTGCGCGCTGACCACGGCCCGTGACGTCTCCTCGGCCTCGGCGGCGCGCGAGAAGGAGCGGAACTCCGCCACCCGGAGGAACGTGCGCATCGCCGCGAGCTGGTTCACGGCGCCTCCCGGGGTACCGATTGTCACGTAGAACAGAACAAACTGTCAGTGATTGGATCGTATATAAATTCCAATACCGGCGGTAGTCTCGGCCCCACGTGCAGTCACGGACGGAGCGTCAGCCGTGTTCCTGTTCGAGCGATCGTTGACGGCGGTGCTCGCCGCGCTGCTCCTCGCAGCGCTGCTCGTCCACTGCACCTGACACCTCCGTGTGGCGGCGCATCATCGGCGGAACGCCGGCAGCGCCGGCGAAGCCGTCTACAATGCGGCGGATTCCGGCACCGCCGCGGCGGCCGGTTCCTCACCGTCTGGAGATGGCCCCGATGCGTACCGCCCCTGTCCTTGCTGGCTGCCTGTGGATCCTCTGCGCGTCGGCGGTGCCGGCCGCGACGCCCGATCCGGCCGGGGCGGCACCCGCCATCGTCGGCCGGGCGCTCGCGCCATCGCCGCTCGCCGACGACCTGCGCCGCCTGACCGACGGTATTGGTGGCCGCGTGTCGGGGTCGCCGGCCATGGCGCGGGCGGTCGACTGGGGTGTGGCGGCGTTCAAGGCCGCGGGCGTCACGGCCCGGGCCGAGACCTACACCCAGAAGGTCACCTGGGCCGAGGGAGCCACGCGCCTCGAGATCCTCGGTGGCACGCCGTTCCCGGTCGCACTCGTCGCCGAAGGCTGGTCGCCGCCGACGCCGGCGGGTGGCATCGAGGCGGAACTCGTGCACGTCGGCAGCGGCACGGCGGCCGACTATGCCGCCGCCGGCGCCCGCCTGCGCGGCTCGATCGTGCTCGTCGACAGCACGGTGACCGAGACCTGGGCGGACCTCTTCAACGAGTACAACCGCACCGGCGCGATCATCGAGCGGGCAATCGCCGCCGGCGCGAAGGCCATCCTCTGGACGTCTGCCAGGGAACGGCGGCTCCTCTACCGGCACACCGACACGGTCGCCGGGGAGCTCGCCAGCCTGCCGATGGCGGTCGTGGCCCGCGAGGACGCTCTGCGCCTCGCGCGCGTGGCCGATGCGGCCGGGCAGCCGCTGCGCGTCCGGTTCACGATGCCGAACGTCATCGGCGGCCCTGTCGAGGTGGCGAACGTGGTCGGGGAGATCCGCGGCCGCGAGCTGCCGGACGAATTCGTCGTGCTCGGCGCGCACCTCGATTCCTGGGACCTCGGCACGGGTGCGCTCGACAACGGCTGCAATGCCGCGCTCGTCATTGCCGCCGCGCGCGCGATCCGCGAGTCCGGCTACGTGCCGCGACGGACCATCCGCTTCGTGCTCTTCAGCGGCGAGGAGGAGGGCATGCTCGGCTCGCGCGCCTACGTGCGGCAACACCGCGCCGAGCTCGACCGGACCCGGGCGATGCTCGCGATCGATTCCGGGATCGGTCGCATCACCGGCTTCCAGGTCTCGGGTCGCACCGACGTCGCGGCGACGCTGCCGAAGGCACTGGCCGGCATCGCCGCCTTCGACGCGAGCCAGGTGCTGATGGACGGGGACCTCGGTACCGACAACGTCGACTTCCTTCTCGAGGGCGTGCCGACGCTCGTCGCGGCCCAGGATCCCGCCAACTACATGCCGAATTACCACGCCGCATCCGACACCTACGACAAGGTCGACCTGCACCTCCTCGCGCAGCACGTCGCGATCGCGGCCGCCACCGTCTACGGCATCGCCGAGCTCGACGGTGCGCTCGCGCCGCGCCAGTCGCGTGCCGAGATCGCCTCGCTCCTCGAGCGGACGGGCCTTGCGAAGGAAATGAAGGAGAGCGGCCTGTGGCCGGAATGGGAATCCGGCCAGCGCGGTCGCACGCCGTGACGGCGGGGCGGGAGCGGGGGCTGCCTTCGTGAGCAGTACCGTCCAGAACTTCGTGCTGCCCGGCCGCAAGGCGCTGAGCGCCGGGCTGTCGATCGTCAAGATCCACCCGTCCTTGATCGGCTGGCCGCTCGATCCGTTCCTGCAGATCGACTGGTTCCGGATGAGCGAGCCGTTCTTCCCGCCGCATCCCCACGCGGGCTTCTCGGCCGTGACCTACATGCTGCCCGAATCCGCCGGCGGGTTCGTCAACCGGGACAGCCGCGGCGACCGCTCGCTGATCCGGCCGGGCACGATCCACTGGACCGAGGCGGCGCGCGGGATCCTGCACGAGGAAGTGCCGGAAGTGACGGGCATCGCCTGTGACGGCATGCAGATCTTCGTCGACCTGCCCGCCCGTCACCGCCACGACGAGCCGGCCGTGCATCACGTCGAGGCGGCGAGCGTGCCGCGACTGGTCCGGCCGGGTGTGGAGCTTCGCGTCCTGGCCGGCGCCACCGGTGGCCTCGACCCCGCGGTCCGGCCGCGCACGGACTGCGTGCTGTGGGACGTGAGCCTCGCGGCGGGAGAGCGCCTGCAGCTTCCCGTCGATCCGGACTGGCACCTGACCGGGCTCCTCTGCCGCGGCACGCTCAGTGCCGGCGGCGAGCGGATCCACGAGGGCGCGGCGATCCAGTTCGCGCCGGGCAGCGAGCTTGGCATCGAGGCCACGACGGAGGCCGTGCGCGTTGTCGTCTTCGGTGGCCGGCCACTGAACCAGCCGGTCGTCGCCGGCGGCCCGTTCGTCATGAGCAGCCGGGCCGAGATCGAGGACGCCGATCGGCGGTTCCGTGCCGGACTGATGGGCACGCTCGAGCGCTCGTTCTGAGCGGCGGCCCGGTCGACGCAGGAGCTGCGATGGATCCGGCAGGCGGCGCGATCACCGATGCGTCGACGGATGCGGCGACGGCTACCGCGGTCGCCGGCGCCGTCGAGGCGGCCGTGGCGGCATTCATCGCCGAGCCGTTTTATCGCCACCTGTTCGGCCACGTCACGCGTGACCCCGTGCGGTACCGGCAGCTGCTCGGCGCGTATTTTCAGTACGCGTTCGGCGAGGCACGCCGGCTGGGTCATCTGGAGCTCGCCGCCGCCGGTCGTGGCGTGGCCGCCTGGCTGCATCCGCTGGCGCGCGCCGAGGATGCCGCCGCCAGCGCCGCCAAGCGGACGTTCCTCGGCGAGGAACTCGGACCCGCGGTCCTGTCGGCCTACACCCGGCTCGTAACCTCGATGCACGCGCACTCGGCGATGGCCGTGCCGGCGGCCGGCTGGTACCTGTCGATACTCGCGGTGGCGCCGGCTGCCCAGGGCCGCGGCCTCGGGGCCGCCCTTCTTGCGCCGACGCTGGCCGAACTCGACGCCGAGGGTACGCCCGCGTGGCTGGAGACGACGACGTGGCGCAACGTCCGCTTCTACGAGCGGCTCGGCTTCGTCACGCGCCGGATCTATACTGAGCCGGTCGCCGGAACCCCCTACTGG
>CAIMCI010000020.1 GCA_903839465.1 uncultured Pseudomonadota bacterium | reverse complement strand
TCCGCTGGCTCGAGGGCGGCGCCCACCTCTACGTTTGCGGTGACGCCGAGCACATGGCACCGGACGTGCACCGCGCGCTGCTCGATATCGTCATACAGCACGGCCGGCGCAGCGAGGAGGAGGCCGTCGAGTACCTCGATGAGCTGAGCACCGGTCACCGCTACGCAAAGGACGTCTACTGAACCATGGCTGAACTGAGCCCCATCGAGAAGGTCAAGGCCGAAAGCCGCGGCCTGCGCGGCACGATTGCCGAGAGCCTCACCGACGCCGCCACGGGGGGTCTGCGCGACAACGACCAGCAGCTTCTCCGCCTGCACGGCAGCTACCAGCAGGATGACCGCGATGTCCGCGAGGAACGGCGCGAGCGCAAGCTCGAGCCCCTGATCCGCTACATGGTGCGCGTGCGGCTGCCCGGTGGCGTCGCGACGAGCGCGCAGTGGCTAGCGCTGGATGCGATTGCCCGCGAACACGCCAACGCCAGCCTGCGCCTGACCACTCGCCAGACGTTCCAGTTTCACGGCATTGGCAAGGGCGATCTCAAGCCTGCCATGCAGCAGATCAACCGCGCGCTCCTCGACACGATCGCGACCTGCGGCGACGTCAACCGCAACGTGATGGCCGGCTCCAATCCGATCGAATCGCCGGCCCATGCCGAGGTCGCCGACTGGGCGCGGCGCCTGTCGGAGCACCTGCTGCCGAAGACGCGCGCGTATCACGAGATCTGGCTCGACGGCGAGAAGCTGCACGGCACGCCAGAGGTCGAACCGGTCTACGGCGCGTCCTACCTGCCGCGCAAGTTCAAGGCAGCGATCGCCCTGCCACCCTCCAACGATGTCGACATCTATACCCAGGACCTCGGCTTCATCGCCATCGTCGAGGACGGCCGACTCGTCGGCTTCAACCTCACGGTCGGCGGCGGCATGGGCGCCACGCACGGCGACAAGGCCACGTTCCCGCGCCTCGCCGACGTCGCCGGCTTCCTGCCTGCCGACCGCCTGCTCGACGTGGCCGAGGCCGTCGTCACGACGCAGCGCGATTTCGGTGACCGGACCAACCGCAAGCATGCCCGCCTCAAGTACACGATCGAGGATCGAGGCATCGCCTGGTTTGTCGCCGAAGTCGAAAAGCGCGCCGGGATCGCGCTCGGCCCGGCTCGCCCGTTCGCCTTAGACAGCAACGGCGACCGCTTCGGCTGGCAGCAGGCGCTCGATGGGCGGTGGTTCCGGACCCTGCGCATACCGGCCGGACGCATCAGCGACACGGCCGGGCGTCCGTGGCTGACCGGCCTGCGCGAAATCGCGAGGATCCACCGCGGCGACTTTCGGGTGACGGCGAACCAGAACGTCACGATCGCCGGCGTCGCGGCCGCGGATCGCGCCGCCATCGACACGCTGATCGATGGCCATGCCCTCGCGGCCGAGGAAGCCGGCTCGCCGGTGCGCCGCGACGCACTGGCCTGCGTCGCGCTGCCGACCTGCCCGCTCGCGATGGCCGAGGCCGAGCGCTACCTGCCGGGGTTGCTTGGCCGCGTCGAAACGGCCCTGCGCGGCCACGGCCTCTACGGCGAGCCGCTGGCGCTTCGCATCACGGGCTGCCCGAACGGCTGCGCCCGACCCTACGTCGCCGAACTCGCGCTCGTCGGCAAGGCGCCCGGGCGCTACAACGTCCATGTCGGCGGCGATGGCGTCGGCTCGCGCTTGAACGTCCTGTACCGCGAGAACGTCGACGAGTCGGAGTTCTTCGCCGTCCTCGATCCGCTGCTCAATGCCTGGGCCAGCGAACGCCAGCGCGGCGAGCGCTTCGGTGATTTCCTGTGGCGGAGCGGGCGCCTGCCGGTGCCGGTCGCGACGGCGCCTGCCTGATGCGCTGGTTTCCGCTATTTCTTGCGCTGCGCGGCCGTCGCGTCCTGGTCGTCGGCGGCGGTGCGATCGCCGAGCGCAAGATCGACCTGCTGTTCGAGGCGGGCCCGCTCATCACCGTGGTCGCGCCCAACCTCACGCCCAGGCTCGTGGCGAGACGTACGGCAGGCGAGATTACCCACCTCGGCCGCGGCTTCACCGCTGACGATGTCGCCGGCGCGCGCCTCGTGGTCGCCGCCACGGGGATTACCGAGGTCAACCGGGCGGTCGCCGCGGCGGCCGAGTCGCACGGGATCCTGGCCAACATCGTCGACGATTCGGCGCTGTCAACCGCCACCCTC
>CAIMCI010000019.1 GCA_903839465.1 uncultured Pseudomonadota bacterium | reverse complement strand
TCGCGCTGGGTGTTTTCGATCACCTTGGCGGCCTCGGCCACGCGGATGCTGGACGCCGGATGCGTGCCCGCCTTGATGATGCTCGAGTAGAGCGTATCGACGCGGGCCGCGGCCTCCGGAGTCGATCCTGCGGTGATCTTGACGATCGTCGGCAGCCGGTGCTGCTTGTCGCCGGGATTGATCCGCTCGGGGCTGTAGCCGACGAAGAAGTCGACGTTGAACTTCAGTCCCGATACCCGCTCGAGGATCGGCACGCAAACCTCTTCCGTGCAACCCGGATACACGGTCGACTCGTAGACAACGATGTCGCCCTTTGACAGCGCCCGACCGACGGTCTCGCTCGCCTTCTCGAGCGGCGTGAGGTCCGGCCTCTTGTACTGGTCGATCGGCGTCGGGACGGTAATGATGTAGAAGTTGCAGCGCTTGAGCTCGCGCGGATCCGCGGAATAGCTGAGTCGCGTGGCGGCCTTGAGCTCGGCGCGGGAAACCTCGAGAGTCGAGTCCCGGCCCCGACCGAGGGCCGCGACCCGCTGGGCGTTGATATCGAACCCGAGCGTCGGATACACACGACCGAATTCCACGGCCAGAGGCAGTCCCACGTACCCTAAGCCCACGACGCCGATGCGCGTCCGGCCAAGCGTGCGAAGCGGGGCTGGAACCGGGGATCTGGCCATGTTGAAAATCCGGGTGGCGGAGAATGGCCGGATTATACGCAACGAATGCGGGCGGACGCGCGGCCTGCGTCGCGTTTTGGGCGCCGGTCAGGGCGCCCGGAACAGGCAGCGCCCGCCCGATGCCTTGGCCACCCGGTCGAGGCTCTCCTCGTGGAGCCGCAATTCCTCCGCGCTCGCGCGGATCACCCGCACCGGGATCGGGACCGCGCCCGGCGACCGGCCGCCACCCGCGGCACGGCTGCGGTCCGCGCCGGTCGCGGGCCCGAGCACCAGCGCGCCCTGGCCACCGGTCATCGCCAGGTAGACCTCGGAGAGGAGCTTCGCGTCGAGCAGCGCACCGTGCAGTTCGCGCGCCGAGTTGTCCACCGAGTAACGCTTGCAGAGCGCGTCAAGGCCGTTGCGCTGGCCCGGATGGAGCTGGCGCGCGAGAACGAGGGTGTCGAGCACGCGCAGCCGGTTGGCAAGCGGGACCCTTGCCTCCCCGGCGGCGAGGAGCGTGAACTCGGCGTCGAGGAACCCCAAGTCGAACGGCGCGTTGTGGATCACGAGTTCCGCACCCTCGATGAAGGCGTCGAACTCGGCGGCGATGTCGGCGAAGCGCGGCTGGTCCTTGAGAAACTCGCGGGTGAGCCCGTGCACCTGCAGTGCGCCCTCGTCGCTGTCACGGTCCGGATTGAGGTAGCGGTGGAAGGTCCGGCCGGTGGGCCGGCGATTGACGAGTTCTACGCAGCCGATCTCGATGACCCGGTGACCCTGCTCGGGTTCCAGGCCCGTCGTCTCCGTATCCAGCACGATCTGGCGCATCGACCTATCCTAGCCGGGCGCCGGCGAGTTCGTCGATGCCGCGGTTGGCAAGCGCGTCGGCGCGCTCGTTGCCGGGATCACCGGCGTGCCCCTTCACCCAGTGCCAGGCGATCGTGTGCTTCTGGCACTCGGCATCGAGCTCCTGCCACAGATCCTGGTTCTTGACCGGCTTCCTGTCGGCGGTCTTCCAGCCGCGCCGCTTCCAGTTGACGATCCACTCCTCGATGCCCTGCATGACGTACTTCGAGTCGGTGTAGAGATCGACCCGGCAGGGCCGCTTCAGGCAGGCAAGGGCGCGGATCGCGGCGGTCAGCTCCATCCGGTTGTTGGTCGTGGCCGATTCGCCACCCCACAGCTCCCGCTCTGCGCCGCGCGCGACCAGATACGCCCCCCAGCCGCCAGGACCGGGGTTGCCACGGCACGCGCCGTCCGTATAGATCGTGACCTCGTCGGGGGAGAGTTCGGGCATGAATTCCTGCGGGCAGCGCTAGGCGCGCGAATCGGGTGGGGAGGGGGTCAGGCTCGCCGTCGGTCGGGCAAGGGCCGGCGTGAAGCGCGGCGCCCGCCGGCGCACCTGCACGATCCGGGTCGGCGCGTAGACACGCTTGCGGGCCGAGAGGAGGTAAGCGCCGGCCAGAATCGTCGGTGCGCTGGGTATCGCGCGCCGTCCGCCCGCGACGCGACCCAGCCAGTCACCGGCGCGCTCGAGTGCGGCACCGACCGCGGTCGACTGCAGGCGCTGGCTCGGCCACACGCACAGGTAGCGGCGCACGCTCTCCACCTCGAAGCCGAGGACCCGCAACGCGTCCGAGAGGCGGCCCTCCGACCACATGCCGGCGAGTCCCGGCGGAAAGCTGTGCCGCTGCAGCCGGTGGCGCAGCCCCCAGAGGCCGAGCGGCGCGAAGCCGAGGACGATCAGGTGGCCCTCGCCGATCAGGACGCGCTCGGCCTCGCGGAGCACCGTGTGCGGCTCCGGCTCGAACTCGAGCGTATGCGGCAGGAAGAGCGCATCGACCGAGTTCGCGGCCACGGCGAGCTGCGTGGCGTGGCTGACGAAGTCGCCCTCGCCGTCCTGCTCCGCGACGAGCGCCCGCCGCTGCGTCCGGGCCATGGGCAGGAACGCGTCGGTGGGTCCCCAGCCGCCGATCTGCAGAAGGTAGGAACCAAAGACCTGCTCGAAGGCCGTACCGACGAGCGCCCGCTCGCGCTCGAGCAGCGCGCGGCCGAGGGGACTCGCGAACCAATCGGCGAGCGACGGGGGATCGGCTGACATCGCGGCGAGGATACCGACGCCGGTCCGGCGAGGCCACTGCCGCGCCGCGCGCACCGGCCGCCGGCGAGCCCTGCAGGGGACTGCAATCGGCGGTGGAAATCCCTGCGCAATCAAGGTTAAATACCGGCATTGTCCAGACCCCACGCGGGGTCGCGCGGAGGATCCCCCAGGCCATGACTTCGGACGCCACCGCGCTCATGGACGACACCCCTGCGCTGCCCGATCTCACGGCCATCCCGGCCTTCGACGACAACTACCTCTGGCTGGTGCACGGCCTGACCGATGCGCGCCGGGTGGCGGCCATCGATCCGGGCGACGGGGCGGCGGTCGAGGCGGTCCTCGCCGGGCGCGGCCTTGAGCTTCAGGCGATCCTCGTCACCCACCACCATGGCGATCACGTCGGTGGCGTGGCAACGCTGCTGGCACACCACCCGGGGACTCCCGTCTACGGTCC
>CAIMCI010000018.1 GCA_903839465.1 uncultured Pseudomonadota bacterium | reverse complement strand
GGGCCGCCGCACCGTGGCAGCGCGCGCGCCGCGCCGCAGCCGGCGCGCGCCGCCTCCGGGTGGAGGCCTCGGACCTGCGCATCAAGCGTTTCCGTGAGCGCAGCACGTCGCTGACGATCTTCGTCGTGGACGCGTCCGGATCGACGGCGCTGCACCGGTTCGGCGAAGCCAAGGGCGCCGTCCAGCTGCTGCTGGCCGACTGCTACGTGCGGCGCGACGAGGTGGCGGTGGTGACGTTTCGCGGTGCGGGCGCGAGCCTCGCCGTGCCACCGACCCGCTCGCTGGTGCGCGCCAAGCGGTGCCTCGACGGCGTCGCGGGCGGCGGCGGGACACCGCTCGCCGCCGGGTTGCGCTCGGCGCTCGAGGTGGCGCTCATCGCACGGCGCCGGGCAGCGACCGCCACGGTCATCGTCCTCAGCGACGGCAACGCGAACGTGAATCTCCAGGGGATCGGCGGCCGCGCCGCGGCCGAGGCCGACTCGCTGTCCATTGCCCGGCAGATCGCCGCGGCGGGGCTGGCGGCGCTCTTCATCGACACCGCACCGCGACCGCGGGAGACGGCGGCGCGCCTCGCCACCGTGATGCGCGCCCGCTACCTGCCGCTGCCCTACGCGAATGCCGCGGCGGTGCATGCCGCGGTCAGCCGCTTGGCGAAGAGCAGTGCCCCGTGACCACGAGGCCCGGGTCGCGCCTCGACTGGAACCGCGACGGGGCCGACTGGCCGAACCGGGAGCACAGCGCCTTCGTCGAGGTCGGTGGCCTGCGCTGGCACGTGCAGCGCGCGGGCGCGGGTCCCGCCGTCCTTCTGATCCACGGCACCGGCGCGGCCACCCACACCTGGCGCGACCTTCTGCTGCCGCTCGCCCGGCATCGTGCGGTCATCGCCGTCGACCTGCCGGGTCACGGCTTCACGACGCCGCTGCCGGCGGGCGGGATGACCCTGCCCGGCATGAGCCGGGCGCTGGGGAGGCTCCTGGCGCAGCTCTCGATCACGCCCGAGGCCGTGGTTGGTCACTCGGCGGGCGCGGCGATCGCGGCGCGCCTGTGCCTCGATGCCGCGGTCCCGCCACGGCGCCTGATCAGCCTGAACGGCGTGCTGCTGCCGCCCGAGCTGATGCCCCTGCGCGCGATGTCGGTGGTCGCGCGCCTGCTGTCGGTGACGAGCCTCGTGCCGCGCCTCTTTGCGTGGCAAGGCGCGGATCCTGCCGCGGTCCGCCGTCTGGTCGCGGGTACCGGTTCGGCACTCGATGCCCGGGGCTACGAGCTCTACCTGCGCCTGACGCGGAACACCGCGCACGTGACGTCGGTGCTCGACATGCTCGCCGGCTGGGATCTCGCGCCGCTCGAGCGGGATCTGGCGCGCCTTCGCGTGCCGCTCATCGCCGTGGCGAGCGCCGGCGACCGCGCGGTGCCGCCCGCGGAGGCCGAACGCCTCGCCGCGCGCGTGCCCGGCACGCGGGTCGTGCGGGTGCCGCGGCTCGGTCACCTGGCCCACGAGGAGGATCCGGCCGGGTTTGTGACGCTGCTCGAGTCGCTGCTCGAGGACCCGGCCGGCGTCCCGGGTGGGAACACCGGCGCGCAGGTCGGCTAGTTCGCCCGTACGCTAGTTCGCTAGTTCGTACGGGCCGCGCGTTCGACGATCAGGCGGATGCGGTGGATGCCGATCGCCGCGACGACGATGACGAGCGGCACACTGAGTCCCATGACCAGCTCGGGCTCGACATGGTGGCCGGCGGCCTTGACGGCCTTCGCAAGATAGCCAATCAGGCCGACCACGTAATAGGTGAAGGCCGCGATCGACAGGCCCTCGACGGTCTGCTGCAGGCGCAGCTGCACGCTGGCCCGCCGGTCCATCGAGGCGAGCAGCGCCTGGTTCTGCTCCTCGCGCGTGATGTCGACGCGTGTCGCGAGCAGCTGGTTCGCGCGCGCCACGCGCGCCGACAGCGATTCCTGGCGGCGCATCATCGTCTGGCAGGTGGCCATCGCCGGTGCGAGGCGCCGGTCGTTGAATTCCTGGAACGTGGGCAGGCCCTGGATGCGCTGTTCCCTCAGTTCCGCGATCCGTCGCGCGACGAGCTCCGAATAGGCGGTCGAGGCACCGAAGCGGAATTCGTTGTTGGCCGTCCGGTTCTCGATGGAGGCCTCGAGGCGGGTCAGCCGGTCGAGCAGCGAGTGCTCGTCGCGGGAGGTCGCCGTCTGCAGCATGGCCGTCACCCGCGCGAGTTCCTGTTCGCAGTCGGACAGGAACGGCGCGAGCTCGCGCGCCACCGGCAAGGCGAGTAGCGCCATCATCCGGTAGGTGTCCATTTCCAGGAGCCGTTGCACCATCCGCCCGCTCTGGCGCGGAGTCAGGGTCCGATCGAAGACCAGAAGCCGGCCGAAACCCTGCGCATCGAGCAGGAAGTGGGTCAGGGCCCGCCCGGCGTGGGCGCCGATGTCGGCGCCGATGACGGCCGCCGAGCCGAAGGCGGCCGCCGCCAGGCGGTCGACCACCGCCGGCGCGCCCGGATCGGGCCGTATCTCGACATGGGTGGCGGCGATGACCTCGCCACCGATCGCGGTGAGCCAGTCGTGGGGCAGCAGCGACAGGGCAACGTCCGTGAACGGCTCCTGCTCTGCCAGCGGCGCGATGACGAGGTAACGCACGAACTCGCTGTGCCGCTCGAACTTGATCCGGAAGGGACCCAGGTCATAGGCCGCGTGGCTGAGCATCCGCTCGGGCGGCGTCACGCCATGCATCGTCAGCAGCGCGCAGAAATGCCGCCACTCGACGTCGCGTTCGGAGGGCGGCGAGACCATGGCGAGGTAGGAGATGCGCAGGGGCGCGACCAAGAGCTGTGGCGGGCGGGCGTGCAGCTCCGCCACGAGATCCGCGCGCATGGGATGGTCGCGTAACTCCATGCCCGCATCCTCCCACGGGTGGGCGGTCGTTGACAAACGCGCCGTGGGCTTCCCACGGCCGCCGACGCTTGGTACGTTGCAGCGGGCGGCACCAGCGGAGGCATCAACGCACCATGCTCGATCGGGTTCATGACCGGCGACCCCACGCACTCGTGATCGGGGCCGGCTTCGGTGGCCTCGCGGCCGCCGTGCGCCTCGGCGTGCGCGGTTACCGGGTGTCCGTACTGGACCGCCTCGATGCCCCGGGCGGACGGGCGTACGTGCACCGGCAGGACGGCTTCACCTTCGATGCCGGTCCGACCATCGTCACGGCGCCGCACGTCTTTGAGGAACTGTGGCAGCTGTGCGGCCGAAGGCTTGCCGACGATGTCGAGCTGCGATCGCTCGATCCCTTCTACCGGATCCGCTTCGATGACGGGCAGACGCTCGATTTCTTCGCCGACCCGGCGCGGATGCGGGCGGAAGTGGCGCGGCTCGCGCCGGGCGACGTCGAGGGCTTCGACCGCTACCTCGCCACCAGCGCCCGGATTTACGCCGTTGCCTTCGAGCAGCTGGCAGCGCGCGCCTTCCACCGCCTGCCGCTGCTCGCGCGGTGCGCGTTCGACCTGGTTCGCCTCGGTGGCTACCGGTCCGTGTACGACACGGTTTCCCGGTATTTCAGGAACGACCACCTGCGCATCGCGTTCAGCTTCCATCCGCTGCTCATTGGCGGCAATCCGCTGACGACGACCGCCTACTACTGCCTGATCGCGCACCTGGAGCGCCAGTTCGGCGTGCACTACGCCGTCGGTGGCACCGGCGCCCTCGTCAAGGGCCTCACGCGGCTCATCGAGCACACGGGCGGGTCGCTCCGGCTGTCCTCGGAGGTCGACGAGATTCGGGTGGTGGACGGCCGGGCAGTGGGGGTGCGCCTGACCGGTGGCGAAGTGATCGATGCCGACATCGTCGTCTCGAACGCGGACGCCGCCTTCACGTACCGGCACCTGCTGCGCCACGTCCGGCGTCGGCGCTGGACCGACCCGAAGCTCGCCCGCTCGAACTATTCGATGAGTCTTTTCGTGTGGTACTTCGGTACGTCGCGGCGCTTCGAGTCGGTGCCGCACCACACGATGGTCCTCGGCCCGCGTTACCGCGGGTTGCTGCGTGACATCTTCACGCGCAAGGTACTGGCCGAGGACTTCAGTCTCTATCTGCATCGCCCGACGGCGAGCGACCCGTCGCTGGCGCCCGCCGGCTGCGACGCGTTCTACGTGCTCTCGCCGGTACCGCACCTGGCGAGCGGCGTCGACTGGCAGATCGAGGCCGAGAAGTACCGCGCAGCCATCGAGCGACGCCTCGAGGAAACGCTGCTGCCCGGGCTGTCAGGCTGCATCGTCACGTCAAAGCTGATGACGCCCGTCGACTTCCGGGACCGGCTCCGCTCGGACTACGGGGCGGCGTTTTCACTCGAACCGCAACTCTTCCAGAGCGCCTGGTTCCGGCCGCACAACCGCAGCGAGGAAGTGGACGGCCTGTACCTGGTCGGCGCCGGCACGCACCCGGGTGCCGGCCTGCCGGGCGTCGTGTCCTCGGCCAGGATCCTCGATGAGGTCGTGCCGCTGGGCGTCGCCCGCTAGCGCTTCAGCGACCGGGCCGGACCGCGCCGAGGTCGAGGAGGACGCGCTGCGCGGCAAGGCGTCCGGACAACGCGGCCATCGGCACGCCGGCGCCCGGATGGACCGTGCCGCCGGCGAGGTAGAGTCCGCCGATCGGCGTCGCCGTGCCGGCGCGCGCGAACGAGCCGAACGGCCCGTGGTTGACCCGCCCGTACAGCGCACCGCCCGAGCCGGGGAACAGGGCCGCGAAACCGTCCGGTCCCGTCACGACCTCCGCCTGCGTGACGAGCTCCACGCCGCAGTCGCGCAGGAGTGCCTGCGCGCGGGTCGCGTGCACCGCCGGGTCGATGACCTCCTGGTCGCCGCGTGCCGGGGCGTTGACCAGTATCAGCAGCCGCTCCGCGGCCGTCGGCGCCGGCGCCTCGCTGACGTCGCGATCCTGCGCGCAGACGTACACGGTCGGGTCGGCGGGAATCCGTCCGTGGCGAAAGAGGTCGGTGAACTCCGCGCCGTAATCGTCACTGAAGAACACGTTGTGATGGCTCAGCGGCCAGCCGCCGGTCCGCGCCGTCACGCACCAGGTCAGCGCCGACAGCGAACGTTCGGTGGGCGCGACGTGCCGCGCCGCGCGGCGAACGTCGGCGCCGAGAAGGCCGCGGCCGAGTGCCGCGGAGTCGCCGGCAAAGACCACCGCCTCGGCCGGCAGGTACGTGCCGTCCGCGAGATGCACGCCGTGCACGCGCCCGGCGCGCACGCCGATCTCGGTGACGGCCGTGCCGAAGCGGAAGGAGGCCGCGTGGGCGACGGCGACCCTCTGAAGCGCGTCGGCCACGCGCCGCATGCCGCCCGCGACGCGCCAGACGCCGGTCTTCTCGACATGCGCGATCAGCATGAGGGTCGCCGGGGCGAGGTAGGGCGATGAGCCGACGTAGGTCGCATAACGCCCGAAGAGCTGGCGCAGGCGCGGATCGCCAAAGTAGGATTCCAGTGCACCGGCGAGCGTCTGAAACGGTGCCGTCCGCCACAGCGCGCCCAGCCGGTGCAGCCCGACCGCGCCGACGAGGCCGAGCGGAGAGGGGCGCTGCGCGCGCATGAACGGATCGAGCAGCGTCTCGTAGACCTCCCGGCTGCGCCGGGAGAACCGCCGGTAGCCGTCAGCGTCGGCAGGTCCCGCAAACTCGCGGATGGCATCGACCGTCGCGTCGAGGTCCGCGTACAGGTCAAGCGTGGCGCCGCCACGCCAGGCGTGCCGGGCGAGGATACTCGCCGGCTGCAGGTCAAGCTCCTCGTCGAGGGCAAAGCCCGCGGCCGCGAACAGTTCGTCGAACACCCAGCGCATCGTGAAGACGGTCGGTCCTGCGTCGACCGCCAGACCACCGACCGGGACCGTGCGCATCTTGCCGCCGGGCGTGCCGGCCGCCTCGATGACCGTGACATCGAGCCCGGCCACGGCGAGGTCGATTGCCGCCGCCAGGCCGCCCATGCCGGCGCCGATGACGACGACCCGCGGCGTCGTCATGCTTCGGTCGGGCGTCGACCCGGGGCGTAGCCGCGGCGAACGCGGCGCTGGTGGTAGACGATGAGCGTCAGGCCGACCGCAAGCGGTATCGCCCACAGGAACGGGTTCAGCGCGAGCGAAGGCAGGAGGCGCACCGCGCCAAAGGCAAAGAACGCGGTGTAAACCGAAATTCCCGCGCCCACCAGGGCCTTGATGTGCTCCAGCAGCCAACGGTTGCGCGCCGGGGTGGTCGTCGCCAGGAACGCGACGTTGGTGACAACCGTCGCGATGCCGATGACGCAGATACCGATCATCAGCGGCTGCCGGAGCAGGACTCCCTGCCAGGCGCAGTTCAGCGCAAGCACCAGCAGCAGGGCCTGGAGCAGGACATTGAGGCGCGTGCGATTCCGGGCGTGGTGGCGCTGGTTCAGCACGCACAGGCGCCCGTACCACGCGAGGTTGATGGTCAACACGGCTAGATAGAGCATCATCCAGCCGAAGATCCCGCGAACAAGCGCCGCGTCGAACAGCCCGAGACGCGGATCGATGCGCCCGACCAGGTGCGGATGACAGCCAAGCGGGTCGAGCAGAGTGCAGGTGCTGATGCCGATCGCGGCGGTTCCGGTGGCCAGCATCGCATACGTGAAGATGCGTCCCGAGGAGCGGTGCAGGGACGCGCCTTTGCGGCTGAGCACGGGGCCCCAGAACGACACGAGGCCCACCGTTCCGCAGGCAATGTGAACGAGGACAAATGCCCGAAAGAGCAGAGGCATGGCGTCGGGACTCCGACCGGCTGGTGCGACCGGTCGCATTCTGCGGCGCGGCGGGCGGGCATTTCAATGGCCGGTTGCGACGTGCGCGGCGCCGGCTTTCGCTGTTACCCTCTGCGGGCCGCCCGTGCCGGGTGGTTGAGTTCTCGAGGTTCAGCGTGTTCGAGCCGCCGCATCCCAAACCCCTGGCGCCGGTTGCCGCGCTTGTGCGGGCCGTGTGGCGTGGCGAGCGGGATCTTCTCGGTCTGCTGCCGGCGGATGCCTATCGGGTGCCGATCGGTCACCTCGGCTACACGCGGCGCTCGATCCTGATCGTCAACGATCCGGGCCTCGTGCGCTCGGTACTGCTGGACGAGGAGGGCATTTTCCCGAAGAACGATCTGATGGTCGATGCGCTGCAGCCATTGGTCGGCGACTCCCTGTTCATTTCCGGCGGTGCCACGTGGCGCCGGCAGCGCGCGATGGTCGACCCGGGCTTCACGCACATGCGGCTCGGCAGCGCCTTCCCGGCGATGTCCGCGGCAGTGTCCGCGTACGTCGATCTCCTCGGCCAGTACGCGGCCGACGACGCGGATTTCTCCCTTGATCTCGCCATGAGCCATCTGACGGCGGACATCATCTGCCGGACGGTTTTCTCCACGCCGCTGACCTCGCAGCTGGCACGCGAAGTGTTCGATGCCTTCACGGTGTTCGAGCGCTCCGCCGCCCAGGTCGATTTCAAGCGGTTGATATTCGACCCGGCTTTCAGGCCCGTTCCGCAGCGTGCCGAGGTGCTCTCCGCCTGCAGCCAGATCCGCCGCCAACTGGCGGCGCTGCTCGCGCCGCACCTCGACGAGCCCGGCCGGTTCGATGACATTGCGAGCGCCATGGTGTCGGCCCGGGATGCCGAGTCAGGACGGCCATTCAGTCACGACGAACTGGTCGATCAGCTGGGTGTCTTCTTCCTCGCCGGCCACGAAACAACGGCCAGCGCGCTGACGTGGGCGGTTTTCATACTGTCCCGGCTGCCGGACGTTGTCGGCCGCCTGCGCGCGGAGGTCGACGCGGTCACCGGCGGCAGGTCGGTGGCCTTTGGCGATCTGCGCGAACTCAAGTTCACGCGCAGCATTTTCAGGGAGACATTGCGACTGTATCCGCCGATAACCTTCATTCCGCGCGTAGCGATGCGTAACACGCGTCTGGGCCCGATGCGCGTGCGGCGCGGCGCCATGGTGATGATTTCGCCCTGGACGATCCAGCGCCACGCGGACCTGTGGCAGGCGCCGCATGCCTTCGATCCCGACCGGTTCCTGGGCGCGAGGGAGAGCGAGTCGGTGAGCGGCGCCTACCTGCCATTCGGCCTGGGTCCGCGCGTCTGTGTCGGCGCCGCCTTTGCCCAGTCGGAGGCAACGCTCATCCTTGCCGAACTCTTTCGCCGCTTCGACTTCCGCATCGTCCGGCCGGACGACGTGCGGCCCGTGGCCCGCCTGACCACGCGCCCGGCGACCCAAATCCGCGTCCGTGTAGCACGCCATGACGGGTAGCGATCCAAGACCCACGGTCCTGCTCACGCTCGGCAGGCTGCCCAAGGCCCTGGATCTGGCACGCGCATTTTCGTCGTACGGCTGGCGCGTCCTTGTTGCCGAGCCGTACCGCTGGCATCTGTGCCGGGTGTCGCGCGCGGTGGCGAAGTGTTTTGTAGTCCCGCCGCCTGCCACCGCGCAGGTCGAGTATCTCGAGGCGCTGGGCCGGATCGTGCGCCAGGAGAATGTCAGGCTCGTGGTGCCGGTTTCCGAGGAAATTCTGCACGTCGCGCACCTCAGGCCGCTGCTTGCAGCGGGGGTCGAGGTCTACGGCATGCCGGCCGACCTGCTGCTCCGGTTACACGACAAGCTCGAGTTTCCGCACTTCGTGCAGTCGCTGGGACTTGCGGCGCCCGAAACCCACGACGCTGCCAGTCCAATGGCGCTCGATCTGCTCGGCCGGAGCGACTGTGTCGTGAAGCCGGTGCGCTCTTGTTCCGGACGGGGGCTGTCGTTCCTGCCGGCAGGTAGCACGCTGCCAGCGCCGGCCGAGCCGATGGTCGTGCAGCGGCGCGTCGATGGCGCCGTTCTGAGCACTTTCTCCATTGCCAGGGACGGCGAGGTCGTGTCGAGCGTGGTCTACCGGGGAACGCTGATGGCCGGAACCGTGGCGGTCGCCTTCGAGCGCGTCGACGGACACGCGGCGATCGGGGCGTGGATAAGCGCATTCGTCGCGAAGACCCGGTACTCCGGCTTCGTTTCATTCGACTTCGTCGTCGACGCCGACGGTACGCCGTGGGCGATCGAATGCAATCCGAGGGTCACCTCGGGTATTCACTTTCTGCGGCACGAGGACCTCGCGCCGGCCATCCTCGGAGTCCCCGGCTTTCGCCGCCCCCGGTTGCGCGACGTTACACGCCTGCAGCAGTTCTTCCCGGCACTGACCGAAACCCAGGGGTCGTTTTTTACCGAGCGCTTTGCTCCGAACCTGCGCGCGCTGCGCACGAGCCGCGACGTGACGTGGGCGACGGCCGACCCGCTGCCGCTCGTAACCATGCCGCTGACCAGCCTGACGATCATCGTGCGCGCGGCGCGTGAACGACGGTCCCTCGGGGAAGTGGCAACCTCCGACATCGTCTGGAACAACTCGGCGGATTCCCTGCCACGCTAGTGCCGTCTCGCGATGCAGCAATCGTCGGGTACTTTCCGAAGGCGACGGATGGCGTTAGCCTGTGCCGTGAAGTCAGACGGGTTCCCGACGGGAGCAGGCAATGGCGGCAAGTCGATACGCGGAGTGGTTGGCGGAGCGGGACGACCTCGCTACCTGCAGCGAACTGCTGCGTGCCGGTTCCAAAACCTTCCAGCTGGCGTCCCGGGCGCTGCCCCGGTGCTACCGCCTCCCTGCGACGGCGCTCTACGCGTTCTGCCGCGTGGCCGATGACGCTATCGACAACGGCGACGATGCCGCGGCGGCGCTCGCGCAATTGCGGGTAAGACTGGATGCGATCTACGCCGGCGGGCCGCTTGCCACACCGGCGGACCGGGCGTTCGCCCGCGTGGCCGTGACCTACGCGATTCCCAAGGCACTGCCGGCGGCGCTGCTCGAAGGCTTCGCCTGGGATGCGGCCGGCCGGCAGTACTCGACGATAGGGGACCTGCGTGCCTATGCCGCGCGGGTCGCCGGTGCGGTCGGCGTATGCATGGCGCTCATCATGCAGGTG
>CAIMCI010000017.1 GCA_903839465.1 uncultured Pseudomonadota bacterium | reverse complement strand
CGACCCGTAACTCCCTAAAAACGAGTGGAGTCCGGAGCCGCCGGCTCCACCGACCGCCGCTGCGCAGATTGCCGCAGGCGAACGTCTCGATAATCGGCATTGCTCGCGTTGCCACGTGTTCGGCCACAGCATCCGGCCGGATTTTCGGCGGCAAACACCAGTCACACACAGCTTGTCCGGCAACATCGCGCTCGAAAGCATCTACGCGCCAAGGGGCATGGGGCGGTGCGACAACGTGCTTACAGCCGCCAACGCGGATGCGATCCAAGCCTACGTGATCGAGCAAACCTGGGCTGCCAAGACCGCCGGCCCTGCACGCTGACGACCCCGCCGGAGTGGTCGCAGACCGGCCAACGGGTAAGGAGCGGTGCCGAATTGGCTGCCCGAAAGCCGTCGCTCACAAACGCCCGAACCGGGTCATGACCGGACGTATTTCGTGGGGCACACCAACCCGCCTTCAGTTTGACAGTTCGCCCTCCGAGCCGGGCTCAGCAACAGGTGCAATCGGCTTGTAGCAGTAATATATTTCGTCCATTCGGCGCGGTAGACGCGCCGGCAGGACAGCAAAAATGCATCAGGCAGGACGCCGAAATCCGCTAACAATGGCTACCCGCTACTGCGTGTCTTCTGTTGCAGGCAAACGTACGCGATGAAGGCCTTCTTCTTCCGCTACTTCCAACCCGGCAGCATCGTGGCGATTCTTGCGGTGTGGTATTCGATTCCCGCGAGTTGGCTCAAAGTGACATGGTTTCCCACGGTCGCGAGCATCGCCACCGTGGCCATGGTGCAACTCCTCGAATTCGTCAATGAACGCCATGCCAGCTGGCGGATCAACCGCCGGGAATTGCTTACCGACGTGTTCTACGTGATTCTGTTTTTCTATGGGGTAACCACGGTAGAAGCAATACTCTTCGACGATCCACTCGCTGCCGCCAAGGAGTCACTGGGCATTACCAACAGCTGGGTTGGCTCTCTGCCTTTTGTCGCTCAAGTAGGGCTAACGCTCTTCGTCTTCGAGTTCGGTCAATACTGGATGCATCGGCTGATGCACAATTCGCTTCTATGGTGGACCCACGCGCCACATCACCATATCACCCAGTTGAATGCCTTGAAGGGATTTGTCGGCAATCCCCTGGAACTGCTGTTGATCTCCATTGGGGTAACCGCCCTGCTGGACGTTCCGCTGAACGCGACGTTCTGCGCTTTCAATATCCTCGCCGCAGTCGCCTCCTTCGCTCACGCCAATGTGCGCTTCAATCCGCCGCGTTGGTATTCCTACATTTTTACAACCATCGAAACCCACAGCCTGCATCATCGACTGGGCTTCATTGAGACTCGATGTAACTACGCGAACGCCCTGATCCTGCTGGATCACGTGTTTGGCACGTACCATGAAGGAGAGTCAACGGTCGTCGGACAGGACGGACGCAAGCGACTAACGATTGCGGAACAGTGGCTATTCCCGTTACGGCCTTTTATGGCATGGCGCCGGGCTCGGTCGGCATCTACGCCAGGATAAACGAGGTACACCCAGCCGGAGATAATGCCGACATTCTTCGCGTCATCCCCCCGCGTGTGGCTGAAGTTCAAGGCCGAAAAATAGGCCCACCTATGAGACAAGTTCCATCCCGCATCCTCGGATTGCCTTTCGCGACCTTGGTCTTCATTTCAGGCTGTGACAAGGTAGGAACGTCTTGAGCTAAATGGTCCGAGAACGGGGTTCACCTCAACTGGACAGCCGATACGGGTCAGAGCCGGACCAATTGCGGAGAGCGCCTCTGAGTCTTCGTGACCCCGAATTGCGCGCTTGCGTTTCTCAGCCATTTCCAACGTCCTGCTATTTTTGCATTCTCGGCGTCGCAACGCTGAACAGACAGCGAATAGAACGTGCGGCCACGTGCTGTTTGCGCGTCCGATCGGAGGATTTCTTGTTTACTCCAAGGCAACCGAACACTGCTGCCGTGTTCGTTACGATGGCTTTGGTCGCAACCGTAGACGGCGCGCGGGCTGGTGCGGACGGCGTCCAAGAGGCGTCTCGTCGATCAATCGGTGAGCTTAAGAAGACGGCAACCCTTCACCTTGGGAAAACAGCCGATTGGGTCGCAATCACGCCCGACGCTATATGGGTCGGCAGCACTGGCCCCTTTGCGGTACACAGGATTGATCCGAAAACCAATCGGCAGGTCGCGATCGTAAAATTGCCCGGCGAGCCATGCGCCGGGTTGGCGACCGGCTTTGGAAGCCTCTGGGTCCCTCTATGCGGCCGAACTCAGAGGCTCGCCAAGGTAGACCTAAAATCCAATCGGCTGCTCAACCTCTTCAACGTCGGCACCGTGACCGCGGAGGGGGGAGTCACGACAAGTCTGGACAGCGTTTGGATTATTGTAGATACGAAGGGCTCGCTTGCTCGAGTCGACCCGGCGTCCGGCACGATCCGACAGACCGTCCGGGTTCCTCCCGGTTCGTACAATCCTCTCTACAGCGACGGCCAGGTCTGGGTAACGCGTGCGGAGGGTTCAGAAATTACGGCCGTCGACGCACGGACCAGCGTGATATCCGCGACAGTCCAAACCGGTCCTCGTCCGAGATTCCTGACAGCTGGCGCTGGGGCAGTCTGGGCCTTGAATCAGGGTGACGGATCGCTGACACGCGTTGACATACAAACACGTAAGGTAACAAAAACAGTCGCCTTGGGTACTCCCGGACATGGTGGCGACATCAGCTTTGCCGGCGACTTGGTCTGGACAACCGTTCGGAAAGTACCGCTCTCTGTCGTGGATGGCGCCTCAGGAACGCTTCTTTGTCAGTGGAAAGGGCCTGGGGGAGATTCACTGGGGATCGGCGACGGCGCGATTTGGCTTACCGACTATGAGGCTGGGACGATTTCCCGGATCGAGTTGGATGACGCCCTCGCGCGCTGTGCTCCTGCGTCTGGTCACTAGAGGGCAGCATCGGGTTCAAAACGGCTCACTGGACTAAATGGTCTGCTTGTAAGCGGACGTTGCCGTAGGTCCGCATGCGGTCAGAACCGGCGCATGTAGTGCAGGGCAGCAACCGGCCCCAAAGCGGAAGTCAAGGCTGGCGGACTGACCGAATGGAAGCGGACGTTCCGGGATGTCAGCATGCGGTCAGACGCTGCAATCCGCCGCGGATGGCGCGAGTCGACGGAGGGAGGCAGGTACCCAGACGGGACCAGGCGCTCGGACGATTCGTCAGTCTCACGTAGATACATTGCCCGGCAACGCAACAAGGAGATCGACTTGGACCACAGTAGAAACTCCGGCCCAGCCCGCGCGTTGGCCGCCTCGTGGGTGACTATCACGTTGGCAACCGGAACCGCCCAGGCATCTGACGAATCAGACGTACAGTCAGTTGTCGTCAAATGGATCGCTGATCTGAACGGAGGTGACCTAAAGTCGGTCGTCGCAGCGTGCGCACCTTCTGCCGCCGTGGTCGACGCCTTCCCACCGTACTCGTGGCCAACATGCGCAGAGTGGATGAAAGACTACAAGAAAAATAACGAAGCGACGCACGCGCCTCTTGGCAAGGTGTCGATCGGTGGGACTAAGTTCAAAGAGTTCAATGGCACGCGTGCCTACATTATTTACCCCGTAACATTCACGAACACGCAAGACGGAAAGGCGGTCGTCTATAAGGGGGAATGGACCATAACCCTACGGCGCTCGAAGGCCCGATGGGAAATCACGGGATCCGCGTCCGCCTACAGCGAGAATAACCTTTAGTCATCAAAGCCAATGCGGACGTTAGAAAAGGGCGGCATCGGGTCAGAAACGGTTGTCGTAGTGCATGGCAGCAATCGGCCATCATCAGATACAGGTATTGTTGCAATTCACGGCACAAAGCCGCCGCGCGCAAGCTTATGTACACTGATCAGCCCACACCCACGTTGTTCTACGCCAAGCATGCTCAGCCGCCGAACGTTTCTTGCCGTTGCCACGCTCTCAATGCCATGTGTTCTCCACGCCGGTCCGCGGCGTTTCGGACACTTGCCTACGGCCTTCGCGCAGATTGAGGAGACCAACGGTGGCCGGCTTGGAGTTGCTGTGCTCGACTCTGCCAGCGACGAGCGTTCGGGCTACCGCGCGGATGAGCGGTTCCCCTTGTGCAGCACATTCAAATTCTTACTCGCCTCCGCAGTCCTGCAGCGCGTGGACGGCGATCGAGAAACCCTTAATCGCGCCATCGCGATTCCCCCGAAGCCGCTGCTGTTCAATTCTCCGCTGACTGAGCCGCACGCCGGGGGTACGATGACTGTCGCGGCTCTTTGTCAGGCTGCTCTGACCAGAAGCGATAACACCGCAGCCAATCTTTTGCTGGGAACGATTGGTGGACCAGCAGGCTTAACAGGCTTCTCGCGATCCCTTGGAGATACCGTAACTCGGCTCGACCGAATTGAGACGTCGCTGAATGAATCTCTCGCCGGGGATCCTCGCGATACCACGTCTCCCACGGCCATGGCCGGTGATCTGAAATCCGTGTTGCTGGGTAATGTACTTTCGCTGCGTTCGCGCGACAAACTGGCGTATTGGATGGAGGCTAGCCTCACAGGCCATGAGCGACTGCGGGCCAAACTTCCCGCGAAATGGCGTGTGGCCGACAAGACAGGCGCGAATGGCGAGCACACGAGCAACGACATCGCCGTCATCTGGCCAACCGGCAAGCCACCTATTATCGTCGCGGCCTACATCACCCAGTGCGCCGGGCCTGAGAGCAAGCGCGCAGCCATGCTCGCGGAAATTGGCCGCCTGGTAAAAGAGTCAATCGGATAAGACGGCAAATTCAGCTTCGGGAAGCTGTCAGCCACCACTGGTCGCATCGGGTCATAACTGACTGCGCGTTCTTCAGAGCTTGGATCGCTGAAGACCGACCGTTGCGTGACTAAGAGGCGGCGGTCCGAATGGGGCCGGAGTACTAATGAGTGGCCAATAGCGGACATACCTTGACGCCCGCAAGTGGTCAATACCGGGTGCTTCTCGAATGCGCGTCATTCTCAGGTCGAGCCACCAGTCCCGTCGTGGTTGTATGATACCTCGGCGTGTACAGGTGCCGGCTGAGTAGGCTTGCGACGGTATTGCGCGAAATGGGTCTGGTCACATCACGGCATGCAGTGCGGCTGCGGACAAACCTGACGCGCATCGCCAACACTGCCCTGGCTTTTTTTGAATCGGGAGCAACAGATGGCGAATCAGAGTAGGCGTGCATCCGAGCCACCGGACGGTCTTCCGAGGTATCGACTGTTATCCGGCCCCGATGACGCGACGTTCTGCCGTCGGGTGACTGAGGCACTCGACCTCGGATACGTGCTTTACGGATCTCCCGCCGCGACGTTCAATGGCAGCACGGTGATTGTCGCTCAGGCAGTGATCTGGCCGGATTCTTAAATGGCCGCGGTACGTACTACTCTCAGTAGCAGTGGGCGTTAACGGAGGTTTCCGATCTTCCGACGACAGCGTATTGCGTCCTATCCCGGGTGGTTACCGGGGTGAGTCAGACTAGGCTTTTGAGCCGCCTGATCACGCTGTCGCGAGAGCGACGCGCGCGGAGCGAGCAATCACGCAGCGGGCGGCCGACATCAGTCCTACTCCTAGCTGACCAGACTGCAGAGAAACCGCCATTCGCCGGCGAGACTCCTTGTGCAGGCCTCATCAGGCCGACTCGACATGCGGACCTTGCCATTCTCGCCTCTCAATCACTAGTGTCAGGATGACTTCGGCGCGTCTATGCCTGGCATCAGACGCTGCAGCAACGATTTGCGGGAGTTGATATGTCTCACGCGTTTCCACTGGTCCGTGCAGGTGGCTTGTTCATCGGCATCATGGGCATTGGTGTGATTCTGGGGGGAATGTTTGCGGGCCGGCGAATGTTGTTGCTGACTTTGGGGGGCATTGCAGCAACGACATTCACAATTCTCTTTGCCAATGAACTTACCCGTCCACTCGGCCTACCAACGACTATGCAAGTGAGGGCCTTGGTTGGGGCCGTACTTGTTGAAGCCCTTCTTATCGGCGTCGTCGTTGGACGCTTCAAGCGAGCCGGGGAGCGGCCGCTCATGCTTGCAATTCTCGTCGCTGTCGGCATTCACTTCCTTCCGATGGCGATTGCCTTTGGCCCACTGTGCGCCGCCTTAGGCGCCGCTGTCGTCACGAATGGCAGTCTTGGCCTGTGGGTGATGCGCAGGGTCTCTCTCAATTTTTTCTGGATCATCGATGGGCTGTTAAAGATTTCGTTCGGCGGTGCGATGCTATTACTTGCGTAGCACCGGAGTTCCAGTGCAATTGATGGATCGCGATCGGCCTGCACCCTTTTTCAAATCAATCGTCCCGGTGCGACGCACCGCAAATGGCGACGTGCGAGCCTACGATTTCATCGCCTAGGAGGATATTCCGCTTGCGAACGGTACGGTATTCCACCGCGTGACGAGTGCCGAGCAGCGCTTCTATCGTGAGAATCGGCACTACGATGCCGACACTTTCGATGTGCCTGGAATCATGACCCCTCGTTGACTTGAGGGCTCTCGACCGGGTTGTGGCAGATGGCGGGCGGACCGACGGGCGCACCGGACGCCGACGGTCAGGAAGTTCTTTCGGCCCGGAGCCACCGGCCTGAGGCCACGCGCTGTTACCAAACAGTTCGCAACGCGACCGTTGCAGTGTTGCGCCTCACAAACCATCCCGGCCTGCCCGGCGACGACGGCCCAGCCCGCGGTGCGCGAGAAAGGCTGGCAGGGCCACGAGACCGATGACCCAGTGCGAGACACTGATCCACGGCCGCAGCTCGTCGTTAGCAATGTAGTAGAGCGCATACCCCGTCGTGACGAGCAGCGCGCAGGCCCCGATCAGCACACCGCCCGACCAGCGATGTCTGTGCCGGCGCCACGCTGTCAACACGTGGTCGCGGGCGAGTGACCCGAGCAGGAGCAGTGCCGCCATCGATGCCGCACCGTGGAGGCGCAACAACCAGGGTTCGAGCGGGTCGTGGACGACGCCGAATTCGTCCGGGCGCGCGACGAGATCGCGGACGACGACCCAGCCGAGACCCGACAGGAACACCAGCACTGCCACGATGATCACGAGTCGTTCGTGACGATGCGACAGTCGAATCGCCGGACGTCGACGCACCAACCGCGAGCCGGTCCTGCTTCCTGGAGTCATGCGTCGCATGCCTGCGTCGGCAATCGCGCCGGCGGTGCGGATAGACCAGCCCTCGAGGCCGGTCTGCCGGCCGGTCCGACCGCTGGAAGCCGCAGCAGTGTCGCACCGAACGCAGTAACGATGCTCTCGGACGCTGCCCCCCCGACCGCGACGACCTTGGTGAGAGCATCGGCGGTGATCGCATCGGCGGCGATCACCGTGACGCTGCCGAGATCACGCGCCGGCACGCCGTCGGCCGGTTCGACGATCGGATGCCGCCCCGGACAGGCGGCCTCGCGTGCCGCGAAGTAGGCACCCGAGGTGGCGACGGCGACGCCCGCGAGCCTGCCGAGACAAAACGAGGACTGCGGATTGGCGGGGTCACGAACATGCACCGGCGAGGGGCACTCACCCACGGCAAGATCACCGCCCGCATTGACGATGTAATCCAGGATTCCATGGTCACGCAGAACCGCACATGCTGCATCGACCGCGTAGCCTTTCGCTATGCCGCCAAGGTCGATCCAGGCGGGAACACGAAAGCGAACGCGATCGTCGTCGAGCAGCTCGATGACCTCATAGGTTGCCAGGGGATCGGGAGGCGGAGCGTTCGGTGGCCTCGGCAGGAATCCCCACGCCACGAGGTGGGGAGCGACCGTCACATCAAATGCGCCGGCACTCGCACGTGAAAACCGCGCGGCGCGCTCGAGGACCGTCCAGGTGCGCCGATCCACGGTCACGGGGTTGGCATGGGCGTACCGGTTCAGGCGGGACACGTCGCTGCCCGGCTCGTGGAAGCTCATGAGTGCGTGGATCTCGCGGACCGCGCCGTAGGCCGCCTCCGTCGCGCCCAATAATGCGGCGGGCGACAGCGCGGCCGATGCCTCGATTTCGACGAACGTTCCAAGCAACGGCTTTGCCCGTCGCAGGCTAGCGCGGAAGGAGCGCATGGATCGCCATCAGGCGGCGTACGCCATCGGTAACGTGGCGCGACGAGAGCGTCGCTCCACTGATATTGCGGATGTCCTGGTCGAGCTTCAGAGGATCGGCAGCGGACTTCTGCACAAACTGTGTCCGCCAACCGGCGTTGCGGATCTCCCCGCCGTAGCTCTCCCGATAATCCAGGATCTCGACATCCTTGATCGTGCCGTCCGGATTGACTCCGAGTGCGTAGGTAATGAGTTCGTGTTTGCCGATAACGGCGTCGAGGAAGAAGTAGCCACCGGAGCTCGCACGCCACACCGCGAAGTCCGTGTGCGGCACCGCGAGCCCACTTGCCCGTTCGACCGTCAGACGCTGCGCCTCGTCGAGCTTGATCGGGGCAGACGTTAGCGTCTGCCCTGGAAACATCAGCTGCTGCGCCTGTTCGACGGTCAGGTAGGTCGTTGCATAGGCCGGGGTCGTGAGCGCCGCGACGGGAAGGAGCCAAAGCCAGCCGTTATGCGTGTTCATGAGCCCTCAGAAGCTGTAGCCGACGCCGAAGTTGAGTGAATCGCCCTTGGTGTAGCCGGGAGGCACCGGGGACGGGTAGCGGTCGTTGCGATAGCGACGATAGTCCGCCTTGAGCACGACGCCGTCACCCACGTACAGACTCGTCCCCAGCGTCCAGATCCGTTCGTCACGAGGGGTGGCCGGCGCACCCACGAGGGACCCGTAGTCTGCGGCGGTGTTGAGTATCTCGTAGCGCGCGAAGGCCATGATCTTGAAATAGTCGTTGGACCAGGCGCGGTAGGCGGCCTGTCCGTAGCCGCCGTAGAACAACGCCGGAACCAGCGTCGGGTTGGGCGTCGTGCCGTGCAGGTAGAATTCGTTCAGCGCTTCGGTGTGACTCAACGTGCCGCGTACGTATTCCCCGGCCAGATCCCAGCGTCCCGGCTGGTAACGTCCGTGCAACTCCCACAGCAGGAGACGCGAATCATTGCCGAGGAACCCGGCCTGGTCCTGGCCGACCTTGCTCGCGAACACCGAGGCGCCGACGAGTGCGCCGGGTACGCGCCAGTTCACTGAAAGGTGGCCGGCGAGATCGTGCGATGCCGCAAACTGGCCTTCGCCGTGGATCGCCGCCAGCGGTCCGCGCACCCTGCCCTCGTCGGAGGTCGGATCCCATTTGCTCAAGTTGGGCGCCGTCGTCACGCCGCCTTCGAACGTCAACCCGCTCGCCGTCGTGCGAGAGACTCCGAGCCCGACCTCGCGCCAGGTGCTCGGGATGATCTTCGTGTCCACGTCCGGGCGGTACACGCCGTAATACGCCGTCGGCTCGTGGTGTTGATTGAGCAGACCGGCGGGCATCAGGTAGAGCCCGGCATCCGCCGTCCAACCGCCCGGGAAGGTGTGTTCTACGTAAAGTTGCTCGACCTCCGATTCGCCCGTGTCGGTCGACGAGGTCACGGCATGCTCCCACTCCCACTCGCCCACCATCTTGGTGCTCTCATCGAAGCGGTGCGTGACACCGACCACGGCGCGCTGGACATCCACGTTGCTGCTCGAGGGCTGCTTTGAAGGACGGGTATACCCGATCTCGCCGTAGCTGGAGAGGTAGGTCGATGACTCGCCGCCACCGGCGACGGTCGCCGCAGGCGAGGTGGGCACGGGCAACCCCGCATTGGCCGCCGCTGTCGGCGCCGCGTTCGGCTGTGACTCGAGGCGAGCCACCTTCTGACGCAGGACCGCGTTTTCCGCCTCCAGCACGTCCAGTCGCTGGGCGAGTTCTTCCAAAGTGAGGGCCTCCGCGACGAACGGGAGGAACAGTAAACTTATTCCAATCAATAGACTACGGCTGAAAAGCAGTCGGGTACGGAGCATGGCGGCCTCGCGCAAGTGGCATCGTCACGTTCCATTATAAACGCGAATGATTCTCATTACTACTTGATCGAGCCCTGTCGGGCACCCTAGCCGCAGCCACCGTGCGGGCAACCGTCAACGACGAGTCAGACCCGCGTGCTGCAAAGGGCGCGGACCGTCGACGCAGCGACCAGCCCTTCAGACAGCATCGAGTACGGCTCGGCCGGACGACGGGACGGGCGTCTCAACGGCTTTCCCGCGACGGGATCGCGACCCGGCGGGGTGGACTTGGACGGCCGGCGGCATCGCCCTCGATCGCCTGCTGGCCACGGCTCGGTTTAACAGGCCCGGAATTGGCCCTGCCGGTGCACCGAGCGTCTTGCGGGCGCATTCGATCGCCGCCAGCAGGCGCGCAACGTCGACGGGATTGAGTCGGGTGTCCGCGGCGGTTTCGAGATGGACCGGCGAACGGGCCTTGTCGTGCGGAGTATGCCGCGCCGATGACAGCGGCTGCGGCGACGATCCCTGCTCCGTCACCCGCCCGCTCGGCAACGTGCAGGGCTAGAACGAACGGATGGCCGGTATCGCTGAGCATCATCGCCACGCCCAGAAGGTGGGCGGCACTCCCGGGGCTGTCGAAGAGGAATCGATCTTCTTCAGGTGAATGCACTACGCTTCGGCGAAAAGACGGGTATTACCCAGATCTGCACAGGGATTGATCGGCCGTCCGCCCTTGGAACCGCCTTCGCGAGACACTTCGGTCTCACATCGGTCTTTGTGCGTCGCACGGCCGGCGTCTGTACAAGGCCCCCATTCAGCCGACGTTCCGCAACGGCACCAGGGGGTCCGCCCCTACCGCTCGTCCGGCGCGGCGCCGGTGTCGCAAAACTTGACATTTTCTTGGCTGCGGGCGGCCAGCCTGCGTCGTGAAATCACCTAACCATCTGATTTGATTTATTGCACGGAATTCTGGCGTGATTGCTGCATCCCGTCGGTTCGCCTGAATCTTCGGTCGAACACCAAAAGCCGTGCATCAACGGCACCACTGACGGGGAGAGAATTCTTTGAAACATGCAAGCACTGTCGGGACCGTAGCGGGCGTCGTGGCCTGCTTGGGGCTCGCGTCCACTGCCAACGCCACACTGATCGGCGACACCGTTACCGTCGACTATACGTCGCTTAGCGGAGCCCATATCTATACGGCCGTAGTAGGCCCCGGCACGACGCCGCTGAGCCTCTTCGCCAACAACCACCTGCTCGTGGACATCAGCGACGGGATGATCGACTTCAGGGACGTGTATACGTCGCCTCACGTCGCGATTTCGGGGATTCCCGGGGGCGGACTGCTCACGTTGAGCGTGTCGGGCATGGATTTCAGTGACGGCAGCCATGTCAGTGGGGTGACCGCCGCCGGCGGATCCCTGCAGCCTCAGAACATCGCCTTCACGTCGAACTCCGTGACGTTCCAGTTCCTCGACAGCCTGTGTAACTGGTGGGTACCGGGCAACCCGAACCCCGCTTGCATGCACGGCGCCGATTTTGCCAAGGTGGCGTTCACCACCGCGGGTGGCAACGGTGCGTCGGTGCCCGAGCCCGCGACGTTCGCTCTCCTCGGCCTTGGCCTGGCCGGCGTTGGCCTGGCGAGAAAGCGTCGGGCAATGTAAGCCGACGAGTTTGATTCGCTCAGAGAAACCCGGCCATGTGCCGGGTTTTTTTCACCCCGTTGGCATCGCGCAAGAGGCAGCGTCGACAGGTCCGATCGACTCTGACATAGCGGTCAATCTTTGAGCGCTGTGTCGTCGTGGATTTGCGCGCGGGCGGGGTCGGCCGGGTGGCGGGCGCGCACGTTCGCCGCGGTGCCCCTCTCGGCGCTTGCCCTCCCCGCTCGAACCTCGGGCGTCGGAAGTTGGTTGCCGGCTGCCAGGGTCAGACCGCGCAGCCGCCCGGCGACGCGAGCCACGTTGGCGCCGTGATGGAAATACGCCACCATCGCCTCGGGCGCGAGATCGCCCGGCGCAATGGGCTCCATGGCGGAGGTCGTGGTCCTGATCGTGGGACCCCAGTGGATGCCCCCGTGTTCCGATCCCGGCGTGTCCTTCGGCAGCGTCACGAGGACCATGCCCAGTGCCGCCAGGTTCGTAAGCATTCCCAACTGTGCGGCCTCCGCGCCGCCGCCGGCGCTGCCCGCGCCACCGCCGGCCGTGAAGACGGCGCCGACCTTGCCGACGAGATCGTCGTAAAACCACGCCAGCTCGCAGACCTCGTCGACGAAGCGCTTCATTTTCCAGGTCATACCGCGCTGGTGCACCGCAGAACCCATGACCAGCGCATCCGCCGACAGGAGGTTCGCCCGGGTCGCGGCATCCGCGGCAACCGTCACCGGTGTAGCGCCCGCCCCGGCGACGCCTTCGGCGAAGCGCTCGGCAACGCGCGCGGTATGGCCCTGCCAGCTGTCGACGACGATCAGCACGCGGACCGGGGTATGCGAGTCGCCTGCGCTAGTGTTCAAGTGGAAACCTCCGGCAACGGTTTGGCTTGCAAAGACCGTGGAATGCCCGACTGACCCGGGTGCAGCCATTCTTGCGCGGCAACCGCCGACAGCGACGCTTCATTCTCAGGCTGGGACTCATCGGGCCACGGCGCAGTCTGCCGACCGGGATACGCCCTGTCCGTGTGCTGCCGTACCGTGCGGCATGGCCGGGTGGCGTGCGGGCCGCCGACTGCGGACGGTGGGCGTTGTCGCTTCCCGCGGGACACTCCCCCCGCCTCTACCGCCAGGGGAGCGCGGAGTGCCCGATCGGTAGCGCACGCTGGCACTCGCCGTCCCGGCCGGCTACCCTGTTCGGTGTCGTGGCCGTACGGAGATCCGCCGCATGCGACGCCAGATCATTGCGTTTATTTCCGCTCTCGTGACCTGGGTCGCCGTGGTGAGCGTTCTCAATCGCCTGCTGCGGAGCGGACTGTCCGGCTACGCCGCCGCGGAGCCGGTGATGGCCTTCACGTCGACGATGCTCTGGCTGCGCCTGGCGATGGGCGCCGCCGCCTCGGTCAGCGCCGGCTACGTCCTCGGCCGCGTGGCGCCACCCGCCCATCGCGCGGCTCTCATCCTGGGTGGTCTGCTCGTCGCGGCGTTCGTGCCGGTCCATTACCAGCTGTGGAGCCGGTTCCCCGCGTGGTACCACGCGGCATTCCTGCTTTCCATCGTTCCGCTGGTATCGCTCGGGGCTCGCCTCGGTCGGTCCTCGGCGTCGCCCGCGGCCTAGCGCGCCATCGCGCCGCCCCCGTGTCCTGCTAGCCCGCCTTTTCCGCGGCGGCCTTCATGTTCCGCAGGCCAGTCTCGAAGTCCTTCCCCACCACCTTGTCCATGCTGAAAAAAAGGCCTATCAGCTTGGAGATATACGGGCTCGGCCCGTACATCGCCCAGGTGACGCTCGTCGCATTGCCCTCGCCGCGCAGCGAAAATTCGGTGGTGTTATGGGCCTCGAAGGGCTTGACGAAGTCGAGCTTGATCCGGATCAGCGAGGGTGGCGAGGACTCGAGGATCTCCATGTGACCGACGCCGGTCTTGTCGCCTACCCACCCGTAGGCGGTGCCCACGCCGGCCGCCGGACCGCTGAAGGTGCGCTTCAACCCGGCGTCGATGTGTTCCCACGGCGACCACGTTCCCCACTCGTGGAAATCATTGATCATCGCGAACACCTTTTCCGGCGGGGCCTGAATGACGATCGCCCGCTCGAGGCGAAAGCTGTCGGGCCGCGTGGCGGCATAGGCCATGACCAGCAGGACCAGAACGAGAACGGCCAGAGCGGCATTCTTCAGCATCGCAACCTCCCTGCGCATCGCCGAGTCACGGATTGGCGGATTGGCGGGTCGGCGTCAGGGCAGCCCGCCCGACCCCGTTGCCGTCGAACTTACCAGCATCCACGGGTCCCGGGTACGGTGGGACGAACTTGCCGCGGCCCGGCCCGGTCACCGACCCCGGACACCGCCCGCCCGGTCAGGGGCCGGTGCAGGCGGTCGCCGCGAGCGCCTGCAGTACGTTACCGCTGCGTTCATCGGCAACGAACGCGGCAACGTCGACGTTCTGGGCGTTGAGGCCCGGCAGCGCGAGCTCGCGAATGAAGTCGCTGCGGCCGCCGATAAGGGCTACGGGACCGAAGAAGAGGCGCGCCACGTGGTCGTGGTGCAGGGTCACCCCGCCGTTCTCGCCGCGGGCGACCTTCGAGACCAGCCGGCTCTCGGTGATCGAGACGTAGAGAGCCGCGCCGTCGCCGGGCGCTGCAGCGGTCACCCGGACCGCGAGGGAACCCGCTGCCGTCGGGTGCGCCTCGATCCTAAGATCGGCGACCGCACGGCGCGCGTTCACCTGGCGGACGGCATCGGCAAGGCCCGCTGGCCAGTTCCGCACTTCCCTGCCGGCGACGAAGAACTGCGGCGTGTAGACGGTCTGGTGCCCGCCCAGCCGGACCAGACCGGCCTGGCGCTGATCAAACCGACCCTGCGCGAACGGGTCCTTCCAGCCGATCTCGTCCCAGTAGTCGACGTGCAGCGACAGCGGTACCGCGCTGGCGTCGGGATCGAGGGCCTCCTTCAGGCGGACGAGCTGCCGGTCGGCCGGCGGGCAGCTGGAGCAGCCCTCCGACGTGTAGAGCTCGACGAGCGCCGCGGTTCTCGCGCCGCTGTGGACGTCACAGGCGGCGAACGCCGGCAGGGCAAAGCCGAACGCCACCCCGGCCAGGACCAAAGCGAGGTGGCGGGCAGGACGGACCGGAGTCGTGTTCATGGACGAGGAGACCGGCACCCGCGGCTAAATATCACCGGCCAACCGGCGGAACCCGGACCGCGGGTGCGGCGCTGGCCGGTTGTCGACTCGGTGCGGCGTTCGCCGAATTGACGTACGCTGATCGTGTTCCTCCTTTCCTCTCCTCCCAGGCAATCGGTCCCCGATCGTGACGCAGTCCGTGCTCGACCTCGCCGGCCAGACCGGCCTCGCGCTGATCGTCCTGAACGTCTTCGTCGACCAGG
>CAIMCI010000016.1 GCA_903839465.1 uncultured Pseudomonadota bacterium | reverse complement strand
GGCCGCGTCGAGCGCCGCGTGCTCGGTACTCTGGCCGATGACGACGATCCCGTCCGAGCGGCGCGAAGCGATCAGGCGTGGCAACGAGGTACCCATCGGCGGCAACATCTTCTGCAGCAGCACGCCGTAGCCGCGCTGGGTGATCTCGTCGGCGAGGTGGCCGAGCATCTCGACGAAGAAGGGGTCCGTCAGCGGCTGGCCCGCCTCGTGCCCGAGCGGGAACACGACGCTGATGGCCTCGCTGCGCCGCAGGCGCAGGTTGCGGGCGGCCGAGTTGATGACGTAGCCGCGCTCCCGGGCAATGGCAACGATCTCTTCGCGCTTCCTCTTTGCCACCAGCGTACTGCCGGCCAGGGCCCGCGAGACGGTGGACTCGGACACACCAGCCAGCCTGGCGATATCGGCCATTTTCGCGGGCGCTTTGCCGGTGGTTTTCTTCATCGACACCAGTCTAGCGGATGCTTAACCGATGCGGCGCAAGCCCTGCCCTTCCGGCACCGGCGTGCGGACCGATGGCCCGCAGGACGTTCGGGCTGGCGCGGACTGCGTCCGCTTCGTCGCCCGCGAAGTCGCGCCCGCGCGGGCATCACCCGGCGCGGGGCGCTGGCGGACACGGCTGGGCCGTCAGGGTGCCGGTGCCTTCGCGACGCCCGTGATCGTGATATCCACGCGCCGGTCCGGCTGCAGGCAGCGACGTAGCTTGGCCCGTGACCCGGTGTCCGGGCAGCGGGTCGCCGATTCGCTGCTGCCGGCGGCCCGGGTCTCGAAGCGCGCATGGACGCCCCTGGACTCGAGGTAGGACTGCACGGTCTTTGCGCGCTCCAGTGACAGCGCCTCGTTGTAGGCGGGCTTGCCCAGCCGGTCGGCGTGCCCGACGAGCTGAATATCCGTGACGCTGGCGTAGTGTTCCGCGATCCGGCTGACGAGGGCATCGAGGCGGGCCCGCCCTTCCGGCAGCAGGTCGTTCACGCCGTGCTTGTCGAAGTGGAAGAGGGCGCTTGCCCCGATAGAGACCGTCTCGACCTCGACCGGCGCGGGCGGCGGTGCCGGCGACACCGCTACCGGCGTCGCCGCTACCTCGGGCCGCGGGCAGTGTTCGGCCGCGGTGACGGCCGCCGCGACGTGGTCCTCTGCGATCTGGACGTAGGGCTTCGCGTGCCGCCAGCCGATCTGGCGGTACTCGTTGCCGGCGTGCACGAGCTCGACTTCCGCGCAGGCGGCCAGTGCCTCGGCGCAAGCCGCCCCGGCGGAGCCTTTGGTTTTCGCGAGCGAATCCCACAGGTCGGGACGCAGCCGCGTGGCGTCATTGATGAGCGGCGTGGCCAGCGACGAGGGCGAGCTGCCGGTCGCCTTCAGCTCCTCGCTGATCTTGTGCGATTCGAGCCATGCGGCTGGCGGAAAGGCCGAGCGGTCGTTGCGGGTGTACTCGTGGAAGCTGACGTCCAGCCAGCACTGCGCCTTCGCCAGTGCGTAGGAGCGCACCGGAAAGTGGCCGCTGTCGTTGAGCGTCTTCAGAGCCGCCTGCTGTGCCTCGTACGCCTCCGCGCTGAGGTGCACGGCCGGCTCTGCAGCGGCGGTCACTGTCACCGGGCCGATCGCGATCAGCAGGGGCCAGAGTATCGTGCGCATCGTCGTCATCCTTCGCTTAGCGGTTGAGAGACGGATTGAAGCCACGGTCGCCTCCCTTGAACAGATCCTGGGTGAACTTGAAGCGTATGCGCAGGTACACACCCTGCTGCGTGTAGTCGCTGCCCGTCAGTTCCTTGTCCTGAAAGCCCGTGACGTCGTAGCCGAGGCTGAGCCAGAGGTTCTCGACCACCAGGCGGCCGACCTCGACGCCCAGCGCGTACTGCTCGGACTTACCGGTGCTGCTGCGCAGCGAGTAGGCCTGCAGCCCGACGTCCCAGCGCTTCTCGATGTCATAGAGCAGGCGTCCGCCGGCAAGCCAGGCGGTGTAGCGGTCGTTGCCACCGCCATCGAGAAGGCTGAAATGATCCACCTGTTCCTTGACCGCGAGGCGGGTGCTGAGCCACCACGGCCGGCTCGGGTGCCAGTTGGTCAGGACGGAGGCGACTTCGACCCGCACGCCCGCAGCATCGCCCTGGATATTCTGCTCCTCCTGGTACTGGAGCATGCCGAGGGCATCGAGGCGGTTGTCGTCGACCGGCCTGAACGCGACGCCGAGCTGGACGCGGTTCTGCCAGGCGTTGGCCTTCGGGTTGCCGAGGGCATCGGTGTGGTTGTTCTGGATCAGGTAGTACTCGCGCGCCAGCAGCGTCCAGTCGCGGTCGATGCGCCGGGCGAGGGCGAGGGTCGCGAGCGTGCTCTTCTGGCCATCGGCACCGACCGATCCGGGCGCGTCGTACAGGTGGCGCCACTCGAGGCGGCTGGATGCCTTCCAGTTGCGGCTGCCGGTGTAATCGATGCCCGTCGTGGCCGACAGGGCGCCCGGCGCCGTGGCACTGCGGACGGCGAGGTACTCGGCGCTGGCGCCGAGGTTGAGTCCCGGTGCCACGACCCAGGTGTTGCGAAGCCCGGTCGCTTCCTGGGCCTGGACGCCGCTCGTCGCGTCGAGCATGCGGTATTCGCTGTACGCCGCCGCGCTGCCGTTGGTGTCCTGCAGGTAGGTCGTATCGACGCCGGCGACGACCGACCGGCTCGACTCCGCCTGGTTCAGGCTGTAGGCCGATGACAGGCCGGTCTGGTCCTCGCCGCGTACGTACAGCTTGCTGCGCTCGGCGAGCTGCCAGGCGGCACCCGCCTCGTAGCGATGACTGGCGTCACCGGTGACGCCTTCCTCGACCCGGCCGCTGACGGTGAGCCTCTCTGCCGGCTTGATCTCGGCGCCCAGGAAGGCGAACGTGCCGTCGAGGTCGGGCCCGGCCTGGCCGGGCGTCGCCGGCGAGCCGTTGCGGGTGATGGCCTGGCCGGTCAGCGGGTTGACCTGCGCGGGGTCGACGCCGCCGCTGAACCCGCCCTGCGGGCTGTACAGGCTGCCGGGGCTCGGGTTGGCGCCAATGAAGCTCTGACCGCCGATCAGGCCACGCTCGTTGGCGTAGCGGATGCCGCCGAGGAGCTTGAATGAACGCGTCCAGCGGTAGTCGAGACCGAGGAGGCCGCCGCTGCGCGAGGCATCGGCGACGGTATCCTCGGAGCGCAGCGCCTCGGCCCGCAGCGTCAGCCGCTCGGCCAGGTCGTAGGCGCCGCGACCGCCGTATTCCCGCTGGCCGGGGGTGACACCGCTGGTCGGGTTCTGGAAGTCGCGGTCGGCGCTGAGGAGCCACGCGCTCGCCTTCAGATGCTCGTCGGTGTGGGTGAACTGCAGACGTTCGGCCTGGCCCGTGCCCTCGTTCATGATCTCGCCGGCGGCGCCCGTCGGGTTGGTGAACGACTGGCCGTTGCTGCGGTAGGTCGTGGCCGTCGACTGCGCCAGTTCCCCGACCAGGCTCGAGTGCGCGCCGAGGCGTGCCTGGGCATTGATGCTGTCGAGGCGGTAGGGTGCCGTCGGGTTGCGGTCATCGACCAGCGAACCGCCGACCGTCAGGTACGGCGTGAGGTTGGCCTCGCCATCGGCTCCGTACAGCCAGAACTGCGGCCCGACCTGGTCGACCTCGTAGGTGATACGCACCGACTGCGGGTTGCCGTTGGCATCGAGGCTCGCCACGGGCGCCTTGAAGAGAATCGCGCGACTGAACGGCTCGAAGGTGTAGTCGACGTAGCGCTCCAGCACCGTGTGCGAAACGACCACCGTCAGCTGATTGCGGTCGCGGACGATGATCTCGACCTTCTCGCTGTTCTCCAGCGCACTGGCGTTCTGCACGAGGAACGGGCCGCTGGTGCCGTTGGCGCGGTGTTCCTCGACCACCTGCTTCAGCGTGTCCTTGGTGGCATAGAGGTTGGCGTAGCCGCGCGCCGTCTCGTAGTGCTCCTGAAGCCCCGTCATCGTGCGGTTGTAGGCACCGAGGAGGCGCAGGCGCGGGTCGGCACTGGCGCCGCCCTGGGCCTGCTGGACAAAGCCGTTGCCGGTATTGAAGTCACCGTACAGCAGGAACGAGCGCTCCTGGTCGAGGCGCAGGTACAGGCGCTGCGAGCTGCGCGCGTCATAGCCCTGGATCGAGGCGTCGCCGGTCACCGGGAAGAACTGGTCGGGCTGGGCACCGGCCAGCAGCCGTGCCGGCACGACCTTGTCGCTGTCGAACGCCGCGGTCAGCAGCAGGTCGTCGCGGACGATGCCCTTGGCAAAGCCGGCCGCGCGCAGTGCCACATCGTCCTGGCCGTCGTTGAAGGTCCGCGTCCAGCGGCTGAGCTGGGTTTCGAAGCCGTACGGCAGGCGGCCCGCCGGCTGCACGACGGTACCGCCGTGGCCGGACACCTCGATCGCACCCTCCACCAGGCCGGCGGCGATCATCGACCGGGCCTCGGCGTGGAAGCGCACGACGCGCGAGGCGACGCCATCGCCGGCCGTGATGCGCAGCCGGACGTCCTCGGCGTGGCTCGGGGCGAGGAGGTTGAAGTCGACCGCGCCGTTCGTGACGGACAGCTGCGTGCCGCGCGTCGTGCGGTCGGCATCGAGGCGGCGGCTGCCGAGTTCGTCGGTGGCGGCACCGGGGAGCTGGATGCGGGCGCTGTCACCCGATACCTCGACGGTGATCAGTACCGGGACCGACAGCGGATGGCCGTCGGCACCGGTCAGGAGTACGTGCACCGGGACCGCGGTCTGCCCGTCGGCCGGAGCGGCGGCAGCACCCGTGGTCAGGTCGATGCGACGGACCGCCGCGGCAGACCGGTACGGGGCCTCGCCGTAGAGGGCGCCAGCGACGTCGCCCGGCGGCACGACCGGCTCAAAGCGGCCGCCGGACGCGGTCTGCCCCTGGCTGACCGGGCTGCCGGTCAGGGCGAGGCCGAGGGCAAGGCCTGCCAGGAGGAAGCGCGCGTTCATTGCGGCACCTCCGGGGCGGCGGGGGCGGTGGTCGGGAGCACCGTCCGGTCATTGCCGTCGACCGCCTTCGCGGGTGCCGGGGTCAGCGCCGGGACGGGCGCCTTTTCGCGGGTCCTGACCACCGGTTGGTTGGCCGAGTCGGTGCCCTCCGCGGGATAGGCGACACCCTTGCCGTCGTAGTGGAGGCCCGAGCGTCCCGTCCGCTCGTTCTCGTTGACCGTCACGGCGCCGGCCGCACGGCGGGCCTTGACCTGCTCGAGCACGCTGTTGCTGCAGCTGCCTTCAATGAAGTCGGCGCGATCGAGGCTGCCCGAGCGAAGGTCGAGGAACAGCGACGTCGGATCACCGGCATTGCGGTTCGAGGTTTCCATCAGGCGGCTGCCCTTCGGCAGCGTCAGCGGGTCGATGACGGCGACGTGCGTCAGCGGCGACAGTCCGCAATAGCTGTACTTGCCCTCGACGTCGGTGATGAAGTACTGGCCGTTCTCCAGATAGATCCGCACGCCCGGTATGCCGGTCTCCTCGGCATCCTGGACGTGGTTGTGGTTGCAGTCGACGTAGACCTTGCCGGTGATGCAGGCGTCGGTCGCGAACACGCCGGCGCTGACCTTGACCCGGAACTGGCCGACGTTCGAACACGCAGCGGGCTGGCCCGTGCAGCTGATCTGCGGGCCGAGCATGGCCTGGGCGCTGTTGATGCCCGTGCCCTGCTGGCTGCCGACGCCGAGCCGGACCCGGTAGGTCAGGACGAGGCGTCCACCGGCCGCGAGGCCTGCGGCGGGCCGCAGTGCAAAGCCGAGGCGCGGGCCCGGAGCCCCCGCGGGATCGGTGACGGCCTTGCCGTCGAGCGCCGCCGTGCCCGGCACGTAGCGGAAGCCCTGCGGCAGCGTGTCGACGACGGTCAGCGTGTTGAGCACGCCGCCGCCCGTGTCGGTGCGGCTGACGGTGAGCGAGTAGCGGACGGTCGCGCCGAGTTCCGCCTCGGTGCGATCGCCGGACTTCACCAGCGTGAGCGCGGGCAGCACCGCCGGGTCGAGCGGCACGTTGTTGCCGACGACGTTCGGGCCCGGGCTCGCCGGATCGAGCGCGAGGGACAGGTAGTAGGTGGTCGGCTGGGCACCGGCCGGCGGTCCTGCCTGGGCCTGGACGACGCAGAGATTGGCAGCGCCACCGTTCACGCAGCCGAGCGGCGGCGTCAGCGTGGCGGCCACCGGCGGCAGGGTCCGCGAGGCAATGTACTTGGCAGGTGGTGTCACCCGGATCCGGTAGTGACCGGCGCCGGGACAGCCACCCGGAACCGGATGGAGGAGCAGGAAGCTGTAGCTGCCGTCGAGCGGACTGCCGGTGACCTTTGTCGTCACCTGGTTGATGCCGCCGACTACGCACTCCGCCGGCACGACGCGCCCGGTCGGATCGAGCAGGCTGACGATGGCGCCCGGCACCGGGCGGCGCGTGACGCTGTCGTAGACGATGCCGCCGGGGTCGAGCGGCAGCGACTGGTTGGTCAGCACGCCGTTGCCACCGGGCACGGTGATGTTCTGGATCATGCCGTTCGCCACGACCCCGCTGCCCTGCGCGGCGGTCGGATCGTTGCCGCCGTTCGGGTCGCGCGACACCGGCCGGCCGAAGTACGCGCCGCTCGCCGGGTCCTTGAAGCGGACCTGGTAGCCCGGTCCGGGAGCAAGGCCGCCGATCTGGTAGTGGCCGCCCGCGTCGGTCGTCGCCGAGGCGACCGGGTTGCCGGCGCTGTCCAGCACCTCGACGACCATGCCGGCCACGCCCGGGTTGCCGTTCGGCTGGCGGTCGTGGCTCAGGTCCGTCCAGACCTGGCCGCTGATGGCACCGGCCTGCTGCACCGACGTCGGGTCGTCGGCCGTGTTGTTGCCGGTGAAGTAGGGGATGTTCTGCTCGCCACCGCCGCTGACCGCGGCATGGTTGATGAGGGCCGTGCTGCCCGTGCACTGCCCCGCGGAATTCGGGCGCGCGCAGGCGCCGCGCTTGACGTTGACGCTGAGCGTGATGGCCGCCGGGTTGTCGACGGGCTTACCGGCGCCGCCGGCAATGGTGCTCGTCGAGGTGCAGGTCGCGGTCGCCGAGCCGACGACCGTGGCGGCACAGTTCCAGCCGCTACCGGTCGGGACGGCCGCGACCGTCATGCCGGCGGGCAGCGTGTCGACGACGGTGTAGGCACCGACCGTGGGCAGGTAACCGCGGTTGCTGGCCACGAGCGTGTAGGTACCGACGTTGCTTTCGGTGAAGAACGCCGCCGAGTGTGACTTGCGCAGCACGAGGTCGGGTCCCGACGACAGCAGCACTGGTGTGGGCGAGGGCGCGTCGCCGTTGGGCGTCGCCGGCGGCTTGGTCGCGTTGCTCGACACGTCGGTCGCGATCGCGCCGGCCGGCGGTACGGGCCCGCCGCCGCCGCCCGGGAACGTGTAGCCGGGGTTGACGCCGCTGCCGGCAACGGTTGACGAGGCATAGGCGGAATTCAGCTGTGCCGTGCCGTTCGGCACGTCGCTCACCTGGGCGTAGTGCACGCGCACGGTGAAGGTCAGCGTGCAGGTCTCGCCGGCCTGCAGGGTGTCGCTGCCGGTGAGGACACCTGTGGAACCGGCGCCGTCGAAGGCGCTGGCCACCGTGCAGTGGCCCGCCGCCAGGCGCACGACGATCGGCAGGCCGCCGGTCGTGCCGTTGCCGAGCGTCGGCTGGCGTGCCGCGGGCGTGGCGAAGGTCGTGCGCAGCGGATCGTTGAGCTGGACGTTGTAGATCGTCGACGGCCCGGTGTTCCTGACGGTGAGCGCGTAGGTGACATCGAACGTCGCCGCATCGACGACGGCCGGTGTCCCCACGACGCTCTTGACGACGTCGATGAACGCCGGGGCAATCAGTGCCGGCGTCGGTGACGGTGCGTCATTGGGGTTGATCGGCGGCAGCGAGGCGAGGGTCGGCGGCACGCCCGGGCCGGCAGCCGTCGCCGGCACGGCATTGGTCGAGGCCGCGCTCGCCACCGTCGATGCCGGGAAGGTTGGCGGCAGCGCGGGGTTGCTCGGAACGACCGGCAGGTTGCCACTGCCCGGCGGCTGCGGGCTCG